>NZ_CALPDH010000056.1:0-18600 GCF_943193215.1 Acetatifactor aquisgranensis
GCGCGATGAGCTTTATTTACAAAAACTTGGGGTGACTATCAGTTGATGTTTTGAGTATATATTTTACAACTTTTAGGATAAAAAGTTATGAAGCAGTCTTTCATCGATACAATTTTCTGCATTTGACGGGAGTCAGGGTAAATGATTCAAGAGTAGGTTCTGCTATCCATTTCTATGAGAAATGTCTGGCCAGCCGTTTGACAGAAGATGATTTTCATTTTGCAAAAGACGGTTCGACAGTTCAAAAATTGGATGTATTGGAAAGTATGATGGAGATTAAGCGTAATGCCATGATAATTGGCGATTTTACTGATCGCGGGCCGAAATTGTTTACCGAGAAGGCAGCGGGGAATATATGTGGGTGTGTCGGTTTTGTAAAAGACCGGAACACGGGGTTGAATGTGCCGAATACGCTCTTGAAAAAAGATATTCGAGATGTAGTTGTGAATCCGGTACAAAAGATCTATGCAGTATTCTCTAAAATGTATATGGATGAAAAATATTCTTTGATAGAGAAAATTGATAAAAGCTTTGGGGGAAAGAAAATACATTTTTCGGGGGAAATAGAGAAGCTGTTGGAAAGATAAAATCAGGAGCTAGAGTCCGTCTACAGATAAAAGGGACGTAGAACAGGATAAGAAGACAGGGGGATTCATGAAATATGCAGTCGACAGATATGGAGTGGGTTTAGAAAAGGAATTATGAGGGAGATGACTACTGCACGGAAGAGGAAGTCAAGGCCATGCTCCGTGACGCCAGCGATTCCGGTAATGACCATAGATCGAAACACAGAGAAAGGTTGGTTGACGGCGGCAAGATTATTGATGTTTGGCAAAGGGCTTGCATATTCACATCTGGATAATGAGACTCAGATTATTCTTGGAACCGCTTATTTGGAGAATGGCGTTACGAATGCCAGAATGCAGTCGATTATCAATCGTGACAGCACGAAGATAGGGCATATGTTGGCTGATTTGGTAGAGCAGCAGATTTGTTTTTCAATGTGTTTTGGCATATGCAAAAAGTACTATGGCGGCTGTTTTTAATGCAATATATTGATAATCCATTTCCCCTCTTTGTAGCTTCCTCTCGTTCCAGAATTCCTCTTTCCTTTAATTTGTCCATTGCATATCTTATGCCGTTTTGGGACATCCCTATTTTTGCGCTATTTCTTTCTGTGTAATACCAAAGTTTTCCATTATAAATTCCAATATTGTTCTTTCCGTCTCGGACAAAGTGTTTAGAAAACTCATTTGGTTTATTTCTGTGCCAGCTTCTTTGGTTTGTACGCTAGTTTCTGTGCCAGTTTTACTATTTTCTATGCCAGTTTCTGTACCAGAACGATAGAAATTTACTCGGAAAGCATCTCCCATATCAATAAACTCCGGCTCCCGAACGCCATATTCCCTGCATCCCTGAATCATTCTCTGAATACCGGTTCCCCACTGTTCAATAATCCCCATTCGGCTGAAAACCTCTGCGATACAGACATTACGTATTTTCGAGCGCCCTGCTATTGCCTGCTCCATTGTCAATCCGCGTGTATGTGGAGGACAGGGTAGAAATAAGGTGAAAAATGCCAGATTTTGTGGATGAATAGGGGATGAATGAAAAGTTGTTACGGAATTGTTAAAAAAATTTAGTCTGTTCTTGACACAACCCTATATGGGGCATACCGGGTACAGCACCACGGAGAATGTGAATAATATCAAGATCGTGCATCTGCACTGGGGGCTGCAGCTGATTTTTGATGAGTCGCAGAAGGAGACCAGCTATGAAAAGTCAAGCCTAAATTAGCAAAAGGTAGTGTAAAAAAGTTTGTGCCTTTGGTAAAAAATGGCTCCTTTTTGGTAAGAATCAAGATATGAAAATTCTTATCGAAAAGGAGTATTTTTATGCCGGTAGCAAAGGAACAGATTCGACAGATTATTGCAGACAGCAACTTAAACAGTGTGGCAGATGTCTACACCCTCCTGAGGGATGGATTCAAAGATATCCTCCAGGAACTCATGGAGGCAGAGCTTGACGCGACACTGGGCTATGAGAAGAACAACAAAGGGAATGTGGAGACTTCAAATAAGCGCAATGGCCACTCCCCCAAGAACCTCAAGAGCCAGTACGGAGAGTTCCAGATTGATGTGCCCCGGGACAGGAACGGTGAATTCGAGCCGAAGCCCATCCCCAAATACCAGAGGGACGTCTCCGGAATCGAAGAAAAAGTCATCCCGCTCTACGGCAGGGGGATGAGCACCAGGGACATCCATGACCAGCTGCAGGACCTCTATGGGATAGAGATGTCTGCAGAGATGGTCAGCAAGATCACGGACAAGATACTGCCGGAGATCCGGGAATGGCAGTCAAGGCCCCTGAACCCGGTCTATCCATTCGTGTTCATGGACTGCATCCGCTACAAGGTCAGGGAAGACGGGCGGATACTCAGCCGTGCGGCCTATGTGGTGCTGGGCGTCACGACAGAAGGGTACAAGGAGATCCTCAGCATCACGGCAGGCGCCAACGAGAGTTCGAAGTTCTGGCTGGGATGCTGAACGACCTGAAGAACCGGGGAGGGGATGTTTTATTTTGGTGTAAAAAATTAGAAAAATCTGTATAGAGATTGGTAATACTATAATCAGTAAGATAAATCTGCAACAAAATCAATGCCGGCAATTGCCGTTCCGCTACCCCGGAGCATTTTCACCAATCCCTTACAGAATTCAGATTCATCAAAGTATTTAACAATAAAGTCCCGCAATTCTTTTGAATTTCTTGTTCCCCTGAAATACTTTTCATAGGTACTGTCAGAGCCTGGCAATACTGCCTGCAGCTCTAAATCTCTCAACACAGCATGAAAGAAATACTTTCCTATCTTCGACTTTGATTTGCAACATGCCCAAGCAGTCGAATTCCTGCCAAAATAAAACTTATTAAAAAAGTATTATCCTATAAACGTGAGCAGACGTATTTTCACTAATTATTACTCATTACTGTTCATTATACACCGAAACCGCCGGTCCTGCAAGAATTGGCAAAAGCTGCACACCCCTGATGCTGAGCCGTCCCAGACATGGCGCACGCTGAATAGGTTCACCAAAAGGGCAACTGAATATTGAGTCAGTCTCCGGGCCTAATTCCCCGCAGCTCTGCTGCGTAAGGAAATTTTGCCCTAAACTTGAAAAGGTGATATACTAAAGATGTACCACTTTGTATGTCCGGCAAAATACCGACGAGTAGTAATAGATGAAAAAGTAGACCAAGTGATAAAGGAAACATGCCGGGAAATAGAGAAGAGGTATGAAATAAGATTTCTGGAAATGGGGACAGATCGGGACCATGTGCATTTTCTGATACAGCTGGTGCCAACCTATAGCCCGAAGAAGATAATACAGATAGTGAAAAGTATAACGGCGAAAGCAGTATTTGCGAAGTGTCCGGAAGTGAAGAAAAAGCTCTGGGGAGGAGAGTTTTGGACAGATGGATATTATGTGGCAACGGTAGGAGAACATGGAAACGAGGAAGTAATCGGCAAATATGTAAGGGAACAAGGACAGGAGAAAAACTACAAGAAGCAAATGATAGGATAAGGAAAACAATTTTTGAGCCATAGGATACCTGTGCCATGGATGCGGAAAAGTGTTTCAGAGGAAATTGACAGGGAATGGAGAAGGGGAATGAAACGGATTCTGATTGTAGATGATGAGAAGGAGATCCGCGGACTGCTGGCGGAGACTTTTGCCATGGAAGGGTATGCCACTGACCAGGCGGCAGACGGGGAGAGCGCGCTTTTGCTGATAGAAAAGCAGCCGGATCTGATTCTTCTGGATATCAACCTGCCGGACATGGACGGATACCAGATCTGCCAGGCTGTCCGGGGACGCACCAATGCGCCTATTCTGTTTTTATCTGCCAGAACAGAAGAAGCCGACCGTATTATGGGATGGAAAGTGGGCGGAGATGATTATATCATGAAGCCTTTCGGCATGGAGGAATTGCTTGCCCGGATAGAGGCGCATTTCAGGAGACAGGAGAGGACCGGCCGGACCCTTGTGACGGAGGAAAATCTGACGGTGGATTTTTCCGGGCGCCGTTTCCTGGTGGATGGCCGGGACGTGGGGCTTACGAAGACGGAATATGCCATTGCGGAGCTGCTCTACACCAATAAGGGCGTGGTGCTTGACAGGGAGCGGATCTATAAGAATGTCCGGGGATATGAGGGAGAGGCGGATGCGTCCATCATTACGGAGCATATCCGGCGCATCCGGAAAAAGCTGGGGAATGCCCGGGAGAAGGAGTATATTGAGACAGTGTGGGGGGTGGGATATCGATGGATTGGCTGAGGAAGAAAGCTGCGCGTCTGGGAGCGGAATTCAGGAACGCTTCCCTGGCGAAGAGCCTCTTTTTTTATATGGCGGCAGGAGCCGTGGCCGGGATGATGCTGTGGATTCTGTCCAAGAATCTCTGCGAGAGTTGGTTCAAGGTGTTTACCGGGAAAAACCTGCAGGAGAATTTCATTCTTAGCTGGGAAATCGCACACGAGGGAACAGCGGCCATGGGTTTTCTCTGGTTTTGGTATTGGTATGGGCAGTACCCTTGTCTGGCGGTATGCTGCACGGGGGCGGGAGGGATGTTTTTGCAAAAAAAGATATACCCTGCCCTGAAGGCGGTACAGGATGCCATTGGCTGTATCGGGGCCGGAGATTACGGAAGGGAGATCGCATATCTTGACGGGGACGAGATGGGAGGACTCTGCCGAAGCTTTGAGCAGCTTCGCAGAAAGCTGGTGAGGGAGAAGAGAAGCCGTTGGATGGAGCAGGAGAGCCAGAGGCGGATCAATGCTGCCTTTGCCCATGATATCCGCACGCCGCTCACTGTGCTTTCCGGCTGTACGGAATTTCTGGAGAAGTATGTGCCAAAGGGAAAGGTTTCTGAAGAAAAGCTTCTGGAAAAGCTGGCTGTAATGCATCATCAGGAACAGCGGATTCTGGAGATTTCCAAAACCATGACACTACTCCACAGGCAGGAGGCCAGAGAGGTGTCCGGAGCATGGCAGGAGGGCACAATATTGGTGCAGCGTCTTGGAACGGCAGCCAGGGAGCTTGCAGTGGAGAAAAAGAAAACCTGCAGGATAGAGGCGCAGGGGATAGAGGGAAATTTTTTTGCAGACGGAGGGCTGATTGAGGAGGTTTTTGACAATCTGGTATCCAATGCGCTCCGTTATGCCCAAAACGGGATTATCGTTGCGTTTGTGCGGAGCGGGGAGGAATTTCTGATTTATGTGCGGGATGACGGGGCAGGATTTTCTCATAAGGCGCTTCGGTACGGCACGGACCCTTATTACAGCGAGGACAAGGAAGGGGGAGGACATTTTGGCTTGGGACTGTTCATTTCCCGGATGCTCTGTGAGAAACACGGGGGAACACTGAAACTGGTCAACAGCATAGACGGCGGGGGAATTGCGGCTGCCGCCTTTTTGGTAGGGGTTTAAGAATCCTTTTCAGAAAGTTTCAGGACTTATTTAGAAAATGTAGAGTGTTTGTAGAGATTTCTCTTGTATAGTATAGCTTATCGGGAGCAGCATTTGCTTCCTATAGTATGGAAAAGGGTTGAACAGCCCTCCGCTGCCGGACAGGGAAAAGGTGCAGGTGTCAGGGGCTGTCCAATGCTTTTTACGGAAAAAGAAAGAGAGATCTATTTTATGGAAACGGAAATTCAAATCAAAGGGTTATGCAAAAACTTCGGGAAAAAACAGGCGTTACAATCCGTTGATCTGACCATTGGGCCGGGGATGTTCGGTCTGCTTGGACCCAATGGGGCAGGAAAGACAACGCTTATGAGAGTGCTTGCCACACTGCTGCCGAAGTCTGCCGGGGAGGTGCGTGTGTGCGGGGTGCCGGTGGAACATGCCGCGGAGATCAGAAAGATGACGGGGTATCTGCCTCAGGATTTTTCCATGTACGGAAATATGTCTGCCTGTGAGGCGCTGGATTATCTGGCGGTACTCTCCGGGATTCCGAAGGCGGAGCGGAAAAAGAAGGTGCCGGAAATGCTGGAAAAGGTAAATCTCCTGGAACAGAAAAATATCCGGGTGAAAGCAATGTCGGGCGGAATGAAGCGCCGGTTGGGAATTGCCCAGGCCATCATCCATGATCCCAGGGTGATCATTGTGGATGAGCCTACGGCGGGACTGGATCCGGAGGAGAGGGTCCGTTTCCGCAACCTGCTGTGCGAAATTGCCAGAGAGCGGATCGTGCTGCTTTCCACGCACATTGTGGGAGATATCGAGGCTACCTGTGAAGAGATTGCGGTACTGAATCATGGGGAGGTAGTTTTCCGCGGAACGGTGGAGTCTCTTCTGAAGCTGGTGGAGAACAAGGTTTACTCGGCGGAGGTCTCGGCGAGAGAACTGGATGGATTAAAGGAACGTTTTATTGTTACCGGCATATTGAATAGAGGAAGCACTGCTGCCGTCAGAATCATTGCGGAGAGTATGCCGTTGGCGGAAGCGAAGTCCTGCAGCGCAGATGTGGAGGATGCCTATATGTTTCTGATGCACAGCATATCCGCGACGCCTGTGCAGAAAGGAAGTGAGCGGGCATGATGGGAGCATTATTTCTGAAGGAGTGCAGGAAGATTGCAAAAAGTCTGGTGTATTATGTCTATCTGGTAGCATTCGTGCTGTTTATCACCGGTCAGATGAGCGAAGTGGAATGGGTGGACCGGCTGTCTGAGCCCCAGCCCGGTCAGGAAAGCTATGGGTACGGATATTCCAGTGATGAGAGAGTGATCATGCAAAGCGGGTTGGAGACACTGTTTCAGGAACTGTTGTCAAATCGGTTTGCCACCTATCCTTTCGGTTTTTACAAGGAAGTGACCCTGAATGAGGAAGAACAGGAAGTACTTAAGCGCGCAATGCAGCAGTGCACGGGTATGGAATTTGAGCAGATGGCAGAGGAGAATGTGGCGTACTGGACGGAGGTTTACCGGATGGGGGCAGAGGAAAGCGCCGCGGAGTATTCGGAAGCGGAAATGTGGCACCTTCCCCTCAGGGAAAACTTAAGCTACGAAGAATTTGAACAGGTGATGGAAAAAGCTTATGAAATCGTAGGCTCCGGAAGCTATTATGAGAAGTCATCCTATGAAAAAAGAGGCATTGCGGCCCTGACCTATGAGGATGCTCTGGAACATTACCGGGAACTGTGTGAAGAAGACAGGGTCAGCGGCGCGCAGATGCGGCTGTTCTGCGATTATGCGTGCATTTTTCTTGCCATACTGCCTATATTTGTGGGAGTTTCCGCCTGTTTGAAGGATAAGAGGGCGAAAGCGGCGGAGCTTATCCGCAGCCGTTCCGTTTCCGGCGCCGCTCTGATTGGGTGCCGCTATCTGGCCAATGTGGTGATGTGTTTTGTACCGGTGCTTCTGTGTGCGCTGCTGATGCAGATGCCCTGTGTGTATGCCGCGGGCCAGGCAGGGATCAAGGCGGATGTCCTGGCGTTTGCCAAGTACAGTTTTCTGTGGCTGCTGCCGGTGATCATGGTGGTGCTTGGCGCTGCTTTTTTCCTTACGGAGGCGACGGAGACAATTCTGGCGATACCGGTCCTGCTGGCATGGGCATTCGGCTCGGTGTTTTCCGCCGCTACACTGACGGGAGATTTCGGCTGGAAACTGGTGACGCGCTGGAACACTTTCGGCAGCTACGGCAGGTATGCGGAGGAACTGGAACAGCTGTACCGGAATAAGGGAATGTATATGGCACTGGCAGTTATACTGGTTCTGCTTACGGTGGCAGTCTATGAAAAAAAGAGGCGGAAAGGGGAAATGTTGTATGGGAAATTACGTAAAAACAATTCTTAATTTTATCCGATACCATTATCTTCCCCATTTGTGCGGGGCGGCGCTTTTGGTGCTGTGTGCCGGGGCAGTGCTGAGCTTTTGCAATCTGGACACTGCCGGAGCGGCGAAGGTGATGGAGCGCTACGGTGTTCTCGCCGGGATCCTGTTGTTTACGCCTCTGTTTGTGCCGGAGAGCGACATGGAAATCTGGCAGCTGGAGGCCTCCAGGTACTTGCCTATGTGGAAGCTGTATCTGGGCAGGCTGTTTCCGGCGGTGTGCATGCTGGCAGCAGTGGTGAGCATTCTCATTCTGCGGCTTCTGGCCGGCGGCTCTGTGTTTCCGGTGTGGCTTCTGTGGCGGGGAGCGTTCTGCGAGGCTTTGTTTCTGGGAGGAATCGGTTGTTTTGCGGCGGCGGTCACCAATCAGGTGGTTCTGGGGTATATGGTGTCGGTTTTGTACTATGCCGTTAATATAGGTATGGCAAACCGTCTGTGGAAGTTCGGCCTGTTTCCTGTCTGCAGAGGCGACGAAGGAACCTGGCCCTGGCTGTTCGGGGCAGCGGCTTTCCTGACGGCAGGAGGAATCTGGCTGCGGGAACAGCTGCGCAGAGCGGCTGTTTTGAGCTGAACGGAGGCAGGCCTCAGCTGATGCTTAAGTTCGCATACTTTTTTAGGCGGCAGCCATGCAAAATAGCCAAGCCAAAAGAAAGGGAAGAATGAGAGAACAGACCGAATCGTCTGGAATATCCTGGCCAATGGCACTTCGGAACCGACAGATATGGAGAATGCCGTAAAAATCAAGGGGTTTTTTCGGGAAATGCATCCCATTCGCTCAATCCAAGGCTCTGCTTCATCCTTGCCTCCTCAAAGGTCAGCCGGGGCAAATCCTCTTTCAGATATTCCATGAGCTCGCCGATTCCTTCCCGGGTCACATTGTTTATCAGGAAGATGCGTTCGCAGCCGGCGTTGAGCAGCCACTGCCTGACCATGGGGATATTGGCGCAGGGAGAGTCGATTTTCGTGATGATGCCGATGAGGGGACGGAGGATAAAGGAGCGCAGGCTCGGGCTGAACAGGTTGTAGGGCTCGTCAGCGGCCTGGACCACGGCCACCACATCCGCCTCAAAGGAAAAACAGGCCAGCCCCACGCTGAATCGCTTGGACTCCGCGTACTCTCCCGGCGAATCGATGGTGTCATCGCCGGAGCTGGTGTATTGGGTTTTCACGTAATGGAGCTCTTCTCCGCGAAGCGCCTGGGTCAGGGAGGTCTTCCCGGCTTCGCTCCTGCCCATCAAAAATAGTTTCTTCATAATCTGCCGCCCTGTCTCCTTAATTCCTGTGGACTTCACAGGTCTGAAAGTCCAGCGCTTCCCGAAAAAATCTGACAACCTCCTCCACTGCGGTCTGTACCTCGGACAGTCCGCCGGTGAGGATTAGGGAGCCGCAGAAGCGGTCCATAAAGCCGATCTGCACATCAGCGCTTTTCAGCGCCACATCCGCGGCCACCACTACCGCCTCCCAGGGGGTAAAACGAATCAGCCCGATGGACTCTCCGGTATGGTCCTCGCCCTCATGGACGCCGATATGCAGTCCCAGATTCTGATACACTTCAGGCTGCGAGGCACTGATGATATGGGCCAGGCAGACCTCCTTTCCGGGAACCCGCAGTCGCGTGATGCGCAGTTTTTTCCCTTTGAGCTGTTCATAATCCTCATGGAACAGCCTTTCCAGCAGTTCTTCCTTTGTGATTCGGGCCATGGCTGCACTTCCTATCTCTTTGTAATCTTGCAGACGACATATTCCAGTTCGTCCCGGAAATAATTCACGATTTCAGTCATGGCTGACATGACATCTGAAATCTCTCCTGTGATGATCAGCGTCCCTGTGAACCGGTCCGCGAAGCCCAGGTAGACGTTTCCGCTCTTAACCGCGATATCGGAGGCGATGACAGCGGATTCGGGCGGCGTCATGTTCATAATCCCGATGGCGGACGACTGATAATCCACCTGGGGGTTCAGCCCCAGCTTCTGATATATGACCGGGGCCGGACCGCCCATTACATGGGCGAACGTGATTTCCTTGCCCGCCACGGTCTCCTGTACGATTCTGATCTGTTCTTCCTGTCCGTTTGCCATCTTCCTGCTCCATTCTTTCCATGGGTTTTGCTGTATTTATGGGAAACTTGATTCTTTATCCATCATACTATCAGGGCGATTTCCTGTCAAGCTGAAACTCCGGCTCGGGCATGTCCTGGGGAGATTTGGCGGTAACCGTTCAGACCGCATAAGATAGGAAGTTGCGGCGTCTTTTTCAATGTGCTATACTGATACCGATTAAATTAGCTTCAGTGATTTTGATTGATTTCGCTGCCACCAGTCTGATTCGGTTTCGCCGGAAAATCCGGCAGGTGAAGCAGGCGGAATTCGGAAGGACGTTCTGTGCCGTTTTGGACGTTGGGGAGAAAACCGGGAAGGCGTCTGCATGCAGCAGAAAGAAAGGTGATGAATATGAAGGATACGTTAAAGCGGGCAGTGGACATGCTTTTCCAGGGGGTTCCCTTTTCCCGTCAGAACGATGAGTTCAAAGAGGAAATCCTGGAATCGGCCCTTCGGAAATACCAGATCTCCAGGGAGGAAGGCGCCACGGCGGCGGAAGCGGCGGGAAATATCCTGATTCATTCGGGAAATGTGGAGGAAATCTGCCGCTATCTGGGGACAGAGAAGGCCGGGGAAGCCCCCGCAGGCGAACCTGACGGCGAAAGGGACGGCGGTGAAACAGGCGACAGCCAGCTCTGGGCAGCGGGGGAGGATGCTTTTCTGAAAACCTGGAAGAGGTTCCGTAAAAATACTTACGCCCTGGCGTTTGAACTGACAGGAATCATCGGTTCGGTTCTCAGCTTTTTTGTCATGGGACGGTTCTTTTCCCTGGAGAGCCTGGCGGCCACGGCCATTGACCTGCTGATTTTTACGATTCCTCTTGTCTTTACCATAAGGAAAAGGAAGCGGCTGACGGCAGAGACGGGCTTCTTCGACGCCTTTTATGAGGGCTCCTGTCGGGGACATGCGCAGAGGTGGTACGACTTTTATTCCAAAAAACTGATAAACACTGTATTTCTGGCCTTTTCCCTTGGATTCATCCTGCTGTTTGCCATTTTGCTGGCTATTACTACCTCAAAATATACGCTGCGGGGTGTGTTGCACGAAATCACCTTTTACCTGCTGTTTATTGAGACGGCGGTTTATCTGCTGCTGAAAAATCTGCTTTTACAGCGGATGTGGGCAGGGTTTTTCTGCGCCAGGCGCGGGCGGGAGTACAGGCAGGAGCTTCGCAGGCTCTGCGGCCTGTCGGCAGGCTATTACGGAGTCTGCCTGTGCGTCCTGTACGCAGTGAGAAACCAGACGGAAGGGATCCTGCGCTGGGCCTGCGCAGGGGTCGCCGTATATCTGGTTCTGGGGGTTTTCTATGATTTTACCCGCAGGCGGCTGTTTGTGGGCCGGAACATAAACGTCAATGCGCGGAAAATAATCGTGTATACACTGGCGGCAGCGCTTTTTTTCACCTATAATCTGATGAAGCAGGATCTGTATCTGGTGCAGCCCTATATCAGTACGGTGGGCGAAGTTCCCCACGGGCAGAGCGATATCTCCTATGATGAGGACACGGGGATCTATACCGTCACCACCAGAGAGGAGGAGTTCAAGATACTGCAGCTGACGGATATCCATCTGGGAGGCAGCATCCTGTCTGTGTCCAAGGACACGAAGGCGCTGAAAGCCTGTTACAGGCTGATCAGTGAGACGGAGCCGGATTTGGTAATCGTCACGGGAGACCTTGTCTTTCCCATGGGCATCATGTCGTTCTCCTTGAGCAACAACGCCCCCATCATGCAGTTTGCCAGCTTTATGCGGAATACGGGGATTCCCTGGGCTTTTACCTACGGCAATCACGATACGGAGGCCATGGCCACCCTGAACAGGGGGGAGGTGGACGAGCTGTTCAAGACATTGTCTTACAAAAACTCAAGGAATCTGCTGTACCCTTACGTGCAGCCGGATATCTATGGCAGGAGCAACCAGATGATTGAAATCAGGTCCGCTGACGGCAACCTGATGCAGGCCCTCTTTCTGATCGATTCCAACGATTATGTGGCGACAGGGGGGATCAACGAGTATGATTACATCCACGACGACCAGGTGGAGTGGTACGGGAGGATGGTGAAGCGCCTTTCCGAACAGGAGGGCAGGACGGTTCCCTCCATGATTTTCATCCATATCCCGCTGCGGGAGTATAAGGAGGCCAACGACCTTTACGAAAGCGGCAGCGATGAAGTGGTTTATCATTACGGGATCCTGGGGGAGACTATGATTGATAAGATATGCTGTTCGGACTATGAAAGCAAGCTTTTCCACAGGGCTGTGGAGCTTGGCAGCACGAAAGCCATCTTCTGCGGGCACGACCATTACAATAACCAGTCCCTGGAATACAAGGGCATCCGGCTGACCTATGGCTACAGCATAGACTACCTTGCCATGCCGGGAATCGACAAAGACATGGAGCAGAGGGGCGCCACCCTGATTGCCATCGGGAAGGACGGGGAGTTTTGCATCACTCCCTATAGGCTGATGGATTTGGAGGATTAGGAACTGATGGGGCAGGGAGCTGGTTTGCGTAAGGGCTGAAGCAGAAGGGCCGTTTGGTTAGCGGGCGAGCCAGATTTCTACAGGATAGGAAACAGTGGGGATTGACAGTTGCCAATGGATTATTTAGAGAAGAAAGAAGTACTGCAAAAGAATATATGTAAATATGGATAAGTTTTAAAATTAAATGCGACAAGAGGTATTAAAGCCTCTGCCGCATTTAATTTTTTACGGTAGATAATAGTAAAAGCATAGTGCGGTAGAGCTTAAAAAACTCTATCGCACTATTTTTTTATCCAAAAACAGGAAAGGAGCGCGGGGGAAATGAAAAGGAAGTACAAAAGGTTAAGCTATGAGGACAGGAAGAAAATAGAGGCTATGTGTAAGGCTGGCAGCAACGCAGAGGCTATAGCTGATGCGGTAGGTGTACACAGAGGCACTTTATACCGGGAGCTGCAAAGAGGCGGGGCAGAGAACGGAAAGCGGCAGCAGTACAGCGCAGAACTGGCGCAGCGGGCAATTTAACCAAAGAAAGGAAAGAAATGCAGTGGAAAGAAAAGCAAAGGACGCAATAGAGTTATTGCATTTATTATGCGGAAATTCTGGCTGCGTTATATCTGATAGCGGTGGCAAGGATAGCAGCGTATTAAAGCATATTGCTATGGTGGCAAAGGAAAAATACAATATGCCTTTTTCAGTTCAGCATAACCATACAACGGTAGATGCGCCGGAAACAGTTTATTTTATCAGACGCGAAAGGGAGAAATGCAGGGCAGCGGGAATTGAATATAACATCATTTATCCGAGGCGTACAATGTGGCAGCTAATTGTAGATCATGCCACACCACCAACGCGGTTAATGCGTTACTGCTGCATGGACTTAAAAGAGTATTCGGGACACGGCGAAAAGGTAGTAACAGGAGTAAGAAAAGCAGAAAGCAAAAGCAGACAAAACAATCAAAGCGCAGTTGTGTTTACGAAAGCGTCTAAAGAATTAAAAGAGAAAGCAAATATAAATGAGGATTTGAGGGCAAACGATAAAGGCGGGGTAATAATTCTGAATTTAGACAATGCAGAAACCAGACAGCTTGTAGAAAGCTGTTACCGTACAACGAAAACTTTAATAAATCCGCTTATTGACTGGGAAGATGATTATTTGTGGTGGTATATCCGGCATGAAAAAATAGAATTAAATCCGCTATATGAAGAGGGATTTTGCCGCGTTGGGTGTATAGGCTGTCCAATGGCAGGAAAAAAACGTTGGGCAGAATTTGAGAGATACCCAAAGTATAAAGAGGCGTATATAAGAGCGTTTGACAAAATGATTATAGAGAGAAAACGTAAAGGGTTAAAAGTAATGGACGCATGGAAAACAGGAAAGAAAGTTTTCAAATGGTGGATGGAGGACGACAGCTGCGACGGGCAAATGAGAATGGACGAGTGGGGGAACATTTTCGAGGAATATACATAAATCCGATTAACGAAAGAGAGGTAGAAACGTGAAAAAAATAGATTTTAAGAAATTGAAAGCAGGGGAACTGGTACAAGTGCCACGTACTCAATTTGCACCGCAACGGTACGGCTGGAATGGCTGGTTATTCAGTGAGGCAGTAGTTATAAGGAGAGCCAGAAATAAAAAGAATAATAAGCCTATGGTAGTAGTGGAAATGCGCACACCGAAAAGCAGCAATGATTACGGAACAATAGAAAAGGCTTTCTATGCAGAGCATGTATTTCAAACAAATGCAGTAGCAATAGCAAAGAAGTTTTTAGCAGAGGATAACGTAACGACTAAAGAGGAATTTTACAAATTTATAGAAAGGGACGACGTGACGGGCTGCGACTGGATAAAGTTTCTGATAGATAAGGGATTTCTATTTTGACATAGGCGGCGCTGCCGCCATTAAGCGCCTTTAATTCAGTGGGAGAATACCGCAGCCGGGCATACAGCGGGGGCGCTGGTTCGATTCCAGCAGGGCGTATTTGTAGCAGGCATGGCGAGCCTGCGGCAGATGCAGCAGGCGAAAAGCTGTTATCTGTATACCGTAGAAAAATAGCAGCGGTCATACCAGCTAGAGAGTATGTAGACGGTCAACAAGTTTTTAAGCAGCTTTTTTAAGGTGAAAAAGCACCCTTACGGTAAATATACGCCAGAACAGGAGAGCGGTAGCAGTGAAGAGACAGAGAGCACCGCCCAGAGGGAGATTTTAAGGGATTTGGCAAGGCAAGGAATATATCACGGCAGCGGCAGCAGGCGTAACAATAGCTGCCGCTGGAAGAAAAGAGGGCAGGAAAGAAATTTACCGGGAAACAAAAGAGAGGAAAATAAGAAATGATACAGATATTAGAGCTTTTCGGGGGAATAGGTAGCCCACGCTGCGCTTTACGCAATATAGGAATACCCGTAAAAGCTATTGATTATGTGGAAATAGACGGAAAGGCAGTACGTTCTTACAATGCTATGTTTGCTGATGAATTGGAGTATAAGACGCAGAGCGTTGTAGGCTGGAATTTAAAGCCGGATATTCTGATACATGGTAGCCCGTGTCAAGATTTCAGCATAGCAGGACACCAGAAAGGGGCAGACGAGGGGAGCGAAACACGCAGTAGCCTTATGTGGGAGACCATTCACATTATAGAACAAATGGGCGAATGGAAACCGGGGTATGTTATCTGGGAGAATGTAAAAAATGTCACAAGTAGACACATGAAAGCAAATTTTAACCGTTATCTATCGGAAATGGAAAGGCTTGGGTATAGCAATAATTTTAAGGTACTGGATGCTAGGGAGTTCGGGCTGCCACAGGCGCGGGAAAGAGTTTTTACAGTATCGGTACTGGGAAATGAAAAATTTTGTTTTGATGATCTGATAAAAACGCCTATGCGGGACATTAACGAATTTCTTTTAGAAGATGCACCGCCAGTATATGACGTAACACAGCCGAGCGTATTAAATGTGATAGGAAAAACGGGAATAAAGAGAGCAACGGTTATAAAGGATTTTGCATACACAATAACCACAAGGCAGGATAGAACGCCTGCACAGGTAATTGATATGGGAAACGGGCGCTATAGGTATCTGACAGAATTAGAGTGCTGGCGCTTGCAGGGCTATACTGATGCAGATTTCAAGGCAGCGGCAGCAGTACATAAAAGAGTAGGGCGCTATACAATGCCACTTTACAAGCAGGCAGGCAATAGCATACCTGTACCGATATTTGAGAGCCTGTTTAGAAAAATGATTCTGGGTGAAACAGCAGAAACGAAAGAAAGGTAGAAAAATGGGAAGAAAGCAGGAGGCAGCAGTAGACGAGTACGGCTTTAAAAAAAACTATGTAGATATATGGGGCGACAACAGCAGGGAAAGACGGGACGAGCGCACACTTATTACGGCGGGTAACTGGGTAATGATTATTAAGAGCCTGCCAGTATCGGACGCAGTAGCACCGCAGCTTTACGGCATTTATTGGGCTGTACCGTTTGTAAGAGAGGGATGGGCTGCTATTAAGGATAAGCCGGGAGCTACAGGGACGGAAATAAAAACGCTGATCGGTGTAGACGAGTACGGCAGGCAGTGTGCAAAAATCTATACACCGCATGAAGTGAAGATTTTCCCGGACGAATACAGCATATTAACGCCGGAGCGATTGGAAGAGTATAAGCAGGCGGGCTGGTATTTGCAGGAAATAAACGCAAAAGCCGAGCAGCCTTTAAACATGGAGATCATTAACGACGGCAGGGCGCTTGTGGAAGAGGAAAGGGAAATAATTTGGGCGCTGATGTTAGAGGGGCTGACAGAGCAGCAGGCGTGTGAAGAGTATTTTCTAACACATCATACAGATTACCAGAATACAGATATTTGCTATCTGCCTACGCAGAAGATTTTAGCAGAGGCGCTGGCTGTATTTGGGGAAAGGTAAGACTATGTACACATGGAAAAATGGGAACTATCAACACATAGGCGCAAATATTCAGAAAAGTATAAAAATTGATGCTGAAACGCTGGAAATTATAGAGACGGTAGAGGGGCGTAGCTTTTCTGATAAAGTGCGCAATATGGCAGAAGAGTACAGACGGCTAAAGTATGACGGGGTGGCGTCTAAAAGGTAATACATATTCAGGAATAAGTAATACAAAAATCGAATTAAGAAAGCGAGGCAGACAATGAGTGAAGTATACATACGCAGCCAGAACAAAGAAAAGCTGTACAGGCTGGGCGGTAATTACGCCTGCATAGAGTACGGGGAGCATGAGGACATAAAGAGAAAGATAGGCGGCAGCGAGGCAGATAAAAAGCGGCATACTATTTGCATTTCTGACGGCTGTTTAGAAGAGATCGGAGAGTATGAGAGCAAAGAGCGCTGTATAGAGATCATAGACGAGATACAGGGCGTATGCGGGCAGTATTTGTACGCAGCGGGTAGTAAGGGATTTATAAGAGGCATTGAGGCTATGCCGCCTATGGCAGCAGTAGTGCCGAGAGTGTACCAGATGCCGGAAAAGTGAGGGCAGGGCATGGATGGAAACGACGAGGAACGCAGCGCACTTATTCACGAATATTACCAGATATACAGAGCATTACAGAAGAGCCACAGCTTAAGAGAGCATAGCCATTTTGATATATACGGCAATAACCTTATTGAAATCTGGGAGTATGCAGGAGAGAAACGCGGGCGCTGTATCTGCAAAGCAAAAGAAGAAACAGAAATAGCCTGCTATAAGCGGGCAATAGAAATATTGATAAGTTATGGCGGGAAAGGAGATCACGCAAAGTATGAGCAAAAAGCGGAACAAAGGGCAGGATAAAAAGCCGGACTTTCTGGCAGACCTTAACGCAGGGATTCTGGACGATCTGACGAAAAGAGGCAGGATAAGCAACGCGGCAGGGCTGGCGGGAGAGCTTACGGAGCTGGAAGAGGTAACGGACATATGCGGGCTGCGGTTCAATGGCTATCTGGCAAAGATCGAGACGAAAAGACCGAGCGGCATTATTGACGAGGTAGCAGTAGCCTTTACAGAGGCAGCAGTAGACCGGGGAAAGACCGGGGACGGGCTGCGGCTTGAAAATTATTTCCTGCCGGGCAGTAGGCTTTTAATATCCGGGCGGCAGCAGGCGCTTAAAGATTTTAAGAGTGGTAAAGTGCTGGTATTCATTCTGGCAGAGTACATAGGCTTAAGCCCTAAAGCAATGACACAAAATGACATAGCGCTTGTGGGTGAGCTGAAACATAAGCCGACATACCGGGAGACACCGAGGGGCAAGCGTATTTCTGATATTTTCGTAGAGGTTGAGAATGTGCTTACAGGGACAAGCTGCTATATTCCCTGTATCTGCTGGCAGGAGAACGCGGACGAGGTAACGAACTGGCAGCAGGGCGATAAGGTTAAGCTGCTGGGAAGATGCCAGAGCCGGGAATATATGAAAGACGCAGAGGCAGGCAGGGAAGTAAGGACGGCTTACGAGATTTCAGTAAGTTTCATTAAAAGGACAGGAGAGGCAAGAAATGAGATCAAAGACAATCACAAATAGCAAGGGAGAGCCGCAGGCGACGCGCATAGAAATACCGATAGAGGGCATAGGCGGCGAGCTGGGACAGCGTGCAGTCATAAATTTAACTTCTCTTATAGCTGGACTTCAAAACATGAAAACAGAGCAGGAAGTAGTAACGCATTATCATATAATCTGCGGTTTTGCTACATGTTGCGAGCTGTGCGGATTTATGACAGAGAAAAGTACAAATGATCTGATGCACATGGTAGAGCATCTGGTAGAAAACGAGCTTGCCAGAGTGGAGGCAGAGGCGAAAGGCGGGCAGGAATGAGGACAGTATACATATGCAGCCCGTACAGGGCAAAGGACGGCGCGGAGCTTGACAGGCACATAGAGTATGCACAGGCACTTACAAAGCAGGCAATAGAGGCGGGCTTAGCGCCGATCACGCCGCATTTATACATGACACAATGCTTAAATGAGGACAAGCCGCAGGAACGGGCGGCAGGAATGGTAGCAGGCTTAGAGCTTCTTAAAAAGTGTGACTTTGTGATCGTGGGCGTTAAGTTGTCGGACGGCGAATTGAGGGAGACGCAAATGACGAATTATTTTTCCAACCTTTATCCAATTGACTGCGCAGTGCTG
>NZ_CALPDH010000057.1:0-18371 GCF_943193215.1 Acetatifactor aquisgranensis
GATAGTATTTGACACTTGAGAATTAAATTTGACGTTTTTGTGCGGGAGACAGGAACTTTAGTTTGCTGGGCTACACCTGACAGCCAATGATTTCACGGTGGATGAAACAAGGGAATGTATCAGGATATTAAACAAGTTTGTCTTGAAAGAACCCCTGTCTGATGATGAACTGGAAGTGATACTCAGGGATGAAGCATTTCAGAAACCAGTGTTTTTCATGGGGTCAACATTCCTTTTTGATAAGTTTGCAGTGTACATGAAGAACACTGCACACATTGTCAAAATCAACGGTCAGTTACATATCTACAAGGAAGGTATCTATACAAACGGGTACAAGGAAATTGAAGCTGATATGATTCAGCACATACCTAACTTGAAAAAGATGCAAAGGCGGGAAGTCCTTGATTACATGGAACTGATTGTTGAAGAAAAGCAGCCATCAGAAGCAAACCTGATTGCTTTCAATAATGGTGTATATGACATCATGACCGGGGAACTGAAACCGTTCAGCACGGAAATAGTCATCACCAACAAGATACCTTGGGACTATGACCCGGATGCCTATTCTGAACTTGCTGATTCAACCCTGAACAAGTTATCATGCGGGGATTCAGCAATCAGGGCATTGTTGGAAGAATGTATTGGTTATTGCTTTTATAGAAGAAATGAACTGGGGAAAGCGTTCATCCTGACTGGTGACAAGTCCAACGGTAAAAGTACATTTTTGGATTGTGTGAAAGCAATCCTTGGTGAAAAGAACATATCAGCCCTTGACCTGAAAGAACTGGGGGACAGGTTCAACACTTCAATGATGTTCGGAAAACTGGCAAACATCGGTGATGATATAGGGGATGATTTCTTGCAGGGCAGTCAGGTCAGCATCTTCAAAAAAATAGTGACTGGCAACCGCATCAAGGCAGAAAGAAAGGGTCAAGACCCGTTTGAGTTCAACCCGTTCATTAAACTGTTGTTCAGTGCCAATGACATCCCCCGGATGAAGGACAAGACTGGGGCGGTACTTAGGCGGTTGGTCATTATTCCGTTCAATGCCACATTTGGGAAAAGTGACCCTGACTATGACCCGTTCATCAAATACAAGCTGATAGAAAGGGACAGCATTGAATACTTTATCAGGTTAGGCGTTGAAGGACTAAAACGGGTAATCATCAATGATGAATTCACCAAGTCCACAAAGGTTCAGAACCAGTTGAACGAATATGAGGAAGAAAACAACCCCATCATTGCCTTTATCGCTGACAGCGGTATTGATATGATTGAGAACGAACCAACCAATGAAGTATACAAGCGGTATCAGGTATTTTGTGCCGATAATGCAATGACCCCTATGAGCAATATTGTATTCAGTAAGCAGATAAATAAAAGATTAGGATTCAAGGTAATTCAGAAAAAATTGAACAATGTAAACCGCAAGATTTTTGTGAAAGCATGATATTTTTTTTGATGAAAAGTTAAGAGTTCTTAACAATGCATGAAAGGATGGTGACATCATGGAGTTTATAAGAGATTCAGACTGCACACCAAATACACCTGTTGTATTGGGTGTACAAGAGAAGCCTATATATGGGACGGGTGTGAAAATAACATCAAGAGTTCAGGGAAGGACGGACAGCGAACACTTCAAAAAGATATATCTTCCTGAACTGTTCCCACTGGAAGATTATGATTTGATTGTCGTGTTGATTTCAGGCGGTAAGGATTCAGTTGCTTGCTATCTGAAATTGCTTGAACTGGGTGTTCCAAAGGAAAAAATTGAATTTTGGCATCATGACATTGATGGTGGTCATCCATCAAGAAGGATGGACTGGCGGTGTACCCAAAACTATGTGAAAGCCCTTGCAGATGCAGAAGGTGTGAAGTTGCGGGTATCATACCGGGTCAATGGTTTCTTTGGAGAGTTGTACCGCATAGGTGCATCAGAACCTATTGAGTGGATTGACCCTGATACCGGGGCAGTCCGTCAGTGCAAGCTATCAAGCAATTACCTGAAATGTAAGGAATTGAAAGAACAGGCAACAGAAGAACTGGAAGAACTGCTGAAACAATACGGTTATAGGTGGAAGTTCCCGGCAAAGACTGGTGACTTGTCAAGGCGTTGGTGTTCTGCATATCTGAAAATATGCGTTGCTGATACCGTTGTAAGTAACCTTGACCGCCTGGGGGAATTAGAAAAACTTGGTGGTAAAAGGCACAAGTTCCCGGCAAAGGGTGGGACACATTCAGGACGATGGTGCAGCGGGAATCTGAAAGCAGCGGTTCAGGACAGTGTGACAGCCAATCTTGAAGAAACCAAGACCAACAAAAAGATTCTGATTGTATCAGGTGAAAGGCGTGGGGAATCCGCAGGAAGGTCAAAATATAACGAACTGGAGATACATCGCACCAATGCAGAAGCAAAGGCACACAGGATTGTTCACCAGTGGCGGGCGGTGATTGATTATTCTGAAAAGGATGTGTGGGAACTTTTGAAAAGGCATCATATCAACCCACACCCTTGTTACAGAATCGGTTGGAACAGGTGCAGCTGTGCCATGTGCATCTTCTCCACACCAAGACTGTTTGCAGGGTTCAAAGAACTGTTCCCTGATGAATTTGCTGAACTAAGGCATGATGAAGAAGTGCTTGGGTTCACACTGGACAATAAAAAGAACCTTGATGAATTTGTCGGTTGTGCGGAATCTTGTGTTTGTTGGGATGACAAAGATGCAATTCATTCAATACTGACAGGTGAATTTGGTACTGATGATATTTATGTGGAAACTTGGAACTATCCGGCAGGTGCTTTTCATGGTGCTGATGGTGGTTCGTGTTAGAAAGGAGTGATAAACCGTGAAGGTTGGAAAGAACAGTGAAGGGTATCTTGACCCTACTGCATCGGTTGCAATAGGTCAGGTGAGCCGGGAAGAAAGTGAAGCTGATAAACGTGCATATGATTTGATTAAGGTGTTGAAGTTCATTATTCGTTCATGTGGTTTTGAACTGTCTGAACGTGTTCAGTTAAGGGACACCAAATCAGGCAGGGAGTATAAATAGGGGGTGGTAGTTGTGGAAAATAAAATTATGCAGTTACTTATGGAGAAAGGGCGGGTGTCTATGAACAATGACATTTTTCCGATTCTGTTTGAAGAATTTGGTGAAGCCCCTTTGAATGAACAGACCTATGCACTGATGTCTGATTTTGTCAGGCAACAGTTGGGTGCAGTGCAGTGTGCGGGAATCAATATAATTTGTGTACCGCAGTTTTCAGGAGTACCGCAGACAGGGACTTTGTTTGTGAATGATGTGGTGTATGAAGTTATAAGTAGTTGTTGGTAGCTGTTTGTAGTATCGGTTGAAATGTATGTAAAATAGGGCGGTATCGGTTAGTAGCTGTTAAAATTAAATTTCTTATTAGATTAAAAAAATCTATTATAGATAAATAGAAAAAGTAAAAATATAAGAATATAGACATCAACAGATACCGTTACCAAGTGATACTTCCAGTAAATACAAGATATTCAAGAAGTTTTTTGTATCAAAATAAACCGTTACCGAATGATACCAAGTGAAAGGGCAAGGTGAAAGCATGAGTGAAGGGAAAAAGAAGCTGTCTGCAAGGGAATACTTAGGGCAGTTAGAGGAATTAGACATCAATATCAGTCAGGACTTAGAAAGGTTAGAGGAAATGAAAACGGATGCTTGCAATCCGGGCGGTATTGATTACAGTAAGGACAGGGTGCAGACTTCCATTTCCGGGGACAAGTTAGGCGGTCAGGTCACAAGGTATGTCACATTCAATGAACACATCAATTCAGAGATTGACCGCTTTGCTGATGCCAAGGAACAAATCATTTCTGAAATCAGGGGGCTTCATGACACGCACTACATTCAGTTGTTGTTCAAGGTCTATGTGCAGTTCAAGACCCTGAAAGTTGCAGCCGATGAAATGAAGATGTCATACCAGTATGTCAGGAACGCACATAAAAAGGCACTTGCAGCCTTTGAAAAAACATATTCGAACTTGCGTTACCTGACATAGCGTGTTTTATTTGTGTTTATTTGTGTGACAAAATCATACAACCGTGTATATTGCAATCCCCAAAAATCAATGTTAAAGTGTATCATGACAAAATCAGGTTGCAGAAGAAAATCCTTTTTCTTCTGCAATTCCTATTTTTGAACGGTATGCAAAAACACATAATGATGACTTTGACCCCTGAAAGGTGCTTGAAAACCCTTGCTTTCAGGGGCTTTTTGATATGTTTTTTGAGGGGAAAAGGAAAGGAAGGTGTTGCCGGATGGCAAAATTGACAGAAAAGCAGCAGCGTTTTGTTGATGAATACCTGATTGACCTGAACGCAACACAAGCAGCCATAAGAGCCGGATATTCAGCAAAAACAGCGGATGTCCAAGGGTCACGGATGTTAGGAATTGTTAAGGTTCAACAGGCAATCAGTGAAGCGATGGCAGAGAGGTCAAAAAGGACAGGTGTGAATCAGGACAGGGTGGTTTTGGAACTTGCCAAGATTGCCTTTGTGAAGATGACTGATATTGTTGACAATCAGGGGAGAATCAAAAGCAGTGCAACAGAAGATGACCTTGCCTGTATCGAATCCATGAAATACAAGGAATCTGAAAGTGATACCGGGTCAAGCGTTGAAAGGGAAGTGAAGATTTCCCCCAAGCTGAAAGCACTGGAATTGTTGGGTAAGCACTTGGGTATGTGGAATGACAAACTGGATGTGAACATCACACAGCCTATTGTGATTTCAGGAAGTGATGACCTTGAAGATTAGCAGTCAGCACATTTTTGATTATCAGAAAAGAATCCTGTTCCCTGCACAGTACACCTTGACCAGTTCCGGCAAGGTGAATGTGAAGCTGCCTGAAATAGTCGGAAAGGGTTATGGTACTTTTTGGCGGTGGCAAGGCAGATACAGGGTGTGCAAGGGTTCAAGGGCATCCAAGAAGTCAAAGACAACCGCACTTTGGTACATAACCAACATGATGAAGTACCCTGATGCGAACACGCTTGTCATCAGGAAAACATTCAGGACATTAAAGGATTCATGCTTCACTGAACTAAGGTGGGCTATTCACCGCCTTGGGGTTGATGCCTTTTGGGACATAAAAGAATCACCCCTTGAAATGACCTACAAGCCAACTGGTCAGAAGATTTATTTCAGGGGACTGGATGACCCGCTGAAAGTAACCAGTATCACGGTTGAAACTGGATGCCTATGTTGGATGTGGATAGAAGAAGCGTATGAAATCAGTTCAGAAGATGATTTCAATATGCTTGATGAATCAATCCGTGGTGCAGTCCCGGAAGGGTCAGGGCTGTTCAAACAGATAACCTTGACATTAAACCCTTGGAATGAACACCACTGGATAAAAAAGCGGTTCTTTGACAAGCCGGATGAAGAAACCCTTGCCATGACAACCAACTACCTTTGCAATGAATGGTTGGATGCTGCTGACTTGAAGGTTTTTGAAACCATGAGAAAGCAGAACCCAAGGCGTTACAAAGTGGCGGGTCTTGGTGACTGGGGCATTGTTGACGGTCTTGTTTATGAGAACTGGGAAGAAAAGCTGTTCAGCATTGATGAAGTCAGGGCTGTTGCAGGGGTGAAGTCCGTGTTTGGTCTTGACTTTGGCTATACCAATGACCCAAGTGCTTTGTTTTGCGGGTTCATTGACCAGTCAAGCAAGACCATATGGGTCTTTGATGAAATGTACAAACCCGGCATGAGCAATGAAGCCATTGCCGGGGAGATTGCCCGCATGGGTTACGGTAAGGAAAAGATAACTGCTGATTCTGCTGAACCAAAGAGCATTGACCGCTTGCGGGAACTGGGGCTGAAAGGCATCAGGAAAGCAAGGAAGGGCAAGGACAGCATAAACAACGGTATTGACTTCCTGCAAGATTATCATATTATCGTGCATCCCCGGTGTGTGAACTTCCTGACGGAAATCAGCAACTACACTTGGGACACCGACACCAAGACCGGGAAGAAGCTGAACAAACCCATTGATGACTTCAATCACCTGATGGATGCAATGCGGTATGCAGTGGAGCATATTGCAAAAGGCGATGCTTTCAGCTTTGAATAACAAACAGAAACAAATTAGTAACACACACCCTTGGAAATATCATGTTTTCAGGGGTTTTGATTTTATTATGTCATGAAAGGGGTGAATTGAACCGTGTTCAGCAACTTAATAGATACACTGACATTGAAGGTCAGCAACTTCATATTGCAGGGTGTTCATTCCCGGATGACTGACAGGGAATTTCTTGAAAGGGAGATTGCCAAGTGGAAGGGTTCACCCAAAAGGGTGATGCAGATTAAGGGTTCGTTGTACTATGACAATGAACACGACATTTTGAAGCGTAAGCGTACAATGATAGGTGAGGATGGCAAGCTGCAAGTGGTGGATAACTTGCCAAACAACCGGGTCATTGATAACCAGTATGCAAAGATGGTCAATCAGAAAGCAAATTACCTGTTCGGTCAGCCCTTTGCAATCGAATGTCAAAATGAACAGTATGGTGAACTTCTGAAAAAGGTGTTCAACAAGCGGTTCATGAAAACGCTGAAAAACAGTGGCAAGGCTGCATACAATGGCGGGATTGCTTGGTTGTACCCGTATTACACGGAAGAAGGGGAATTTGCTTTCAGGCTTTTCCCGGCTTATGAGATTCTGCCATTTTGGAAGGATAACGAACACACCATACTTGACTTTGCGGTCAGGCTTTATTTGGTCATCGGGTATGAAGGGACAGTCCCAACGGTGATTGAGAAGGTGGAAGTGTATGATTTGGATGGCGTTCACAAGTTCATCCTTGACCGGGGCACACTTATCCCTGACCTTGCCAATGAAGGGGAATCTGACTGTTACCATGTGACAATGACGGATGCCACTGGCAAGGTTCAGGGGTTCAACTGGTCAAGAATCCCGCTGATACCGCTGAAATGCAATGAGAATGAAACACCGCTGCTGAAACGGGTCAAGTCATTGCAGGATGGAATCAATGTCATGCTTTCGGACTTTGAAAACAATATGCAGGAAGAT
The DNA here is from genome assembly GCF_943193215.1 of Acetatifactor aquisgranensis. Classification (NCBI taxonomy): domain Bacteria; kingdom Bacillati; phylum Bacillota; class Clostridia; order Lachnospirales; family Lachnospiraceae; genus Acetatifactor; species Acetatifactor aquisgranensis. The sequence continues at coordinate 7,075 of NZ_CALPDH010000057.1, forward strand.
GCAAGGAACACCATCCTTGTCCTGAAAAACTATGACGGTACGAACTTGGGTGAGTTCAGGAAGAACTTGGCAACCTATGGTGCAGTGAAAATCAGGTATGACGAGAGTGCAAAGGGCGGGGTGGAAACCCTTGAAATAACCGTCAATGCGGAAAACTACAAGGCTATTTTGGAAATCTTCAAAAAAGCCCTGATTGAGAACGCTATGGGTTATGATGCCAAGGATGACAGGCTTTCAGGAAACCCCAACCAAATGAACATTCAATCAATGTATTCTGACATTGACATTGATGCCAACGACACGGAAACAGAATATCAGGCAGCATTTGAAGAAATCCTTTGGTTTGTCAATGCACACCTTGCCAACATGGGAAAGGGTGACTATGAAGGTGAGGATGTCACCATCATATTCAACCGGGACATCCTTATGAATGAATCGGAAGTGATTGATAACTGTCAGAATGTCGGACGGTAAATTGAGGGAGACGCAAACAGCGAATTATTTTTCCGACATTTATCCTATTGACTGCGCAGTGCTGTCTGCAAATGCACAATCCTGTCAAAAATGCTGCACGTTGTTGTCGGTATTGTTTTGCGCCTGAAATGCAAAAGGCCATGGATCCCTCATGAGACACACGGCCCATATGAAAAATTTAGTTTTTCCCCTGCCTGTCGGCCAGAACAGGAAGATGAACCAGGCCGGTGGCGACAGTCACCGCATCCACCTTCCGCATCAGGGAGCCGATCCTTTCTTCCTTCCAAAAGATATCGGAGAAATCGGAGAGCTCGCACCCTACATCATGGTTATGGATGCACAGGTAGTTCCCATATTTATGCCGTCCGGCGAGGATGTGGAAGTAAGTCCCCCGCCTATTGATCTCAGCTTCATACCATCCGTTCCCCGTGCTCAGCAGGATGATCTGCCCCGTCCAGGTCTCCTTGCGGGAACCGCTTTTCAGGATACAGGTATAATTCATGTTCCATTCCTCCTATCCGAGATTCTGGCTGCTGACAGAAGCCAGGATGACATCCGTATCGATCACTTTCTTGTCCATCTGTGCCCCCAGAGTCAGCGCGTCGGTCATCAGGTTGTCCACCAGGCGGGGGCTCCCCTGGGAGTGACTGTGGACGGCAGAAAGCGCCGCCTGGTCGATGATGGAGGCTGCGCCTCCGGCACAGGCGATCTTGTGGAGGATATACTGCGCCACTTCCGAGTCTGAGAGACCGGAAAAGTTGTAGTGTACGGTGATGCGCTGGCGCAGGGCCTCATGGACGGGCTTTTTCAGGGTGCTGTTCAGGTGGGGCTCCCCACAGAGGATGAGCGTGAAGCAGTTGAGGGAGTCATACCCGTAGTTCATGAGCATCTTGATATCCTCCAGGATGCCGGTGGAGAGGTATTGTGCCTCATCGACTGCCAGGAGGAGGGGCTGCTTCTTGTCCTTGTAGAGGTAGAGTATCTGCTCCTGTACGGCGCGGAACATCCCAGGCTTGCCGCCCCTTGGCTCTACCCCCAGGACAGAGCAGAGCTGGCGGTAGAACTCCATGACGCTGACCGTGGAGAGGCAGATGTACTCCATATGGTAGAGGTTGGGGTTGAGGCACTTTGCGAAGCAGCGCAGTGCGAAGGACTTGCCCATGCCGGGGCGTGCGGTGAACAGCCCGATTCCCCTTGTGTCCTTGAGGTAGTCCAGCCGGGACGTCATTTCCGAGATGTCCTTTGAGAGGAACCGGTCCTTTTCTCTTGCGTTCTGTTTGTCAAAGGGATTGAAGGAAAGCCCATAGTAGGAACCCAACATCAGCTCTCACCCCCGATCCTTGAATAATCGATGGACGGCGTGTTATTGCGTTTCGTCCTGCAGTTCTCGTTTTTATCCGTAGGCCGGATGGGATAATGTTCCCCCTCATAAAGGATGAAGGCACTGGACATGTCGTCTGGCAGGAAGCGGATATCCACTTTTGAAGAAATGAACTGCATGGGAACGTCATAGGACACCTTGTCGATGGAGACGGTAGAGTCCTTGTTCACCTTCCTGGTGATGCGGTTCAGGAAACATTCCTCCAGCCACTCCCTGGACTTAGGGTTCCGGATGGAGGAGCGTGTCTGCTGGTAGCGGTCCATGGGCGTTGTGCCGATGCCGGAATGGACAGATGTATTGTAGGTGCGCATATAGTCCTTAAGCAGCCGGTTGAACTGTGCCAGCGTGGTGATGGAATCCAGATCCAGCGTATAGAGCCAAGTCTCCTTGAGCGTTCTGAACTGGCGTTCTATTTTGGCTTTGGAAGCACCATCACGAATTTTTGTGTGTAAAAGTACGGTGCCGATGGAGCCGCAGATGAGGGAAAGCTGCTCATTCGAGTAACTGCAGCCATTATCGACATAGAGCTTTGCCGGGATTCCATGGGCTGCCACAGCGTCCTTCAACACCTTCTGGAAGTTATAGGCATTATCGTTATAGAAGAGGCCGCCGCCCACCAGAAAACGGGAATGGTCATCAATAATCATGATGCAGTAGACTCTCCTGCGCTGGCCGTGCTCCGTGATATAAGGCAGGTAACAGGTATCGGCCTGCCACATCTTCCCAAAGGCATCTTCTTCAAACGCCTTTCTGTCCCGCATACCAGGGTTGCGTGCTGATTTCAGGTCATGTCTCTTGACGAAGCGCTGGACGGCGCAGACGCTGACTGTGGCAGGGATGAAGGCTTCTTCAACGAGGTGCCGGTGGATCTGGGTAGAGTTCAGCCGTGGGAAGGCTTCCTTGAGGCGGTAGATCTCCTCGATGGCCGTGTCCGGGAGAACCCGGGTGGAGCCCTTATCGGAACGCTCCTGCGGCAAGAGGGCGTCGATGCCGCCGTTCTGGTAGAGGGACACCCATTTGCTGAGGGTCTTTGGGCTGTACTGGAATACCGAGCCGTCAGGCAGGGTGAGCGGTTTTTCGGTGATACGCTGGTAGTAAGCGTTCCTGGACGCATCCGGATAAAGGCCATGGATGACCGGCGCTATGAGAGCGAGGCGGAACTGTGCCATGGCGGCTGCGTCCGAAAGGTTTTTGGGATTGTTGTCCATAAAAATGTCCTCCTTAGGTGGTTTTCCACCATTATGCAGGAGAGAAGGGAGGGAAGCCATACCCGTGGCGTGTGGCCGACGGAAAAAGGGTCAGGGGCCGAACACCTGCTGGCAGTAAAGTGCCGGGTTTTTATGGGACTGGAGGAAAGACTTTGTAAAACGGCGGACAAAGGCGGAGGCGAAATCCGAATAAGCCGGCTGCGTGAGCAGGGACTTCAGGAAGGAAAGGCCGGAAACCTCCATGGAGGAAAGCACGCCGAGCCAATCTTCCTTCTGCCCCCGAAAGAGCTGCAGCCACCGGCGCAGCTGGGAAAGGGTGATGCAGAAGCGTTCGCATAGCCTTTCCACAGTGGAAAGGCGCAGGAAATACTCCGCCAGGACACGTAGAAGGAAGAACAGGCCATAGCCGGAGTAGGGAATGATGAAGTCCGGGAGGATGGCATGGGTATGGCCACAGGTACAGATGAGGCGCATGATGCAGAGGCTGTGGCGGACCTGGGTGCCGCCAATGAAGTCCACCAGGGAGCGGTCATAGTAGGCATGGATGCGGCAGGATCCCTTTACCCCACAGCAGGGACAGGTCTGTAGTTGTGAACGGAATCCGGCCATAAAGGAATCGAACAGGATCTTTGATGAACTTTTTATACGAACCAGCTTGCAAAACAGGGAGTTTTCTCTTATCATAGTATATGTCGGTGTTGCCGGAGCCTCACGAGTGGGATACGATCCCGTATATGGCAGGCACACTGGTATGTGAGAGAAAGAACGAACTGCGGAAGGGGCTGTTCTTTCTCTTTTTTTCGTTCCATAAAAACTATATCGGAATGACATGGGATGGTCAAGAGGAAAATGTGCCGCCTCCTGCAGCACACTTTTATAGACAGTGTTTAAAAACTGAGATTATAATTTGACGTTTTTGTGCGGGAGATAGGAACTTTAGTTTGCTGGGCTACAGTCAGAAGTCTGTCGGCATCCTGTCCGATGAAACAATCATTGGTCAGCATCCTTGGGTGGATGACCCCAAGGCTGAAATGGAACGGTTGGAGAAGCAGAAGCAGAAGGAACAGGAAGAAATGCTGAAACAGTATGACCCCTTTGGTCAGCATACCAAGAACCCGGCAGACCCCAACCAAGGGAATCAGGGCGGTGGTGTAGATGAAGAATAGTGAATACTGGAAAGAACGGTTTGAACTGCTTGAACAGTCACAGAACCAAAGGGGCATACAGTGCTATTCTGACATTGAAAGGCAGTACAGACAGGCACAGAAGCAGATTGAAGGTCAGATTGCTGCATGGTATCAGCGTTTTGCAGATAACAACAGCATCACCATCCAAGAAGCAAGGCGAATGTTGACCAGTAGGGAACTGGAAGAACTGAAATGGGACATCAATGAATATATCAGGTACGGTGAGGAAAACGCAATCAACGGTACTTGGATGAAGCAGCTTGAAAATGCTTCTGCCCGGTATCACATCAGCAGACTTGAAGCCCTGAAATTGCAGACCCAACAGAGCATTGAAACAATGTTCGGGAATCAGCTTGACAACATTGATTCAACGATGCGGGACATATACAAGTCAGGCTATTACCGTACCGCCTTTGAGATTCAGAAGGGCGTGGGTGTCGGTTGGGACTTTGCCACACTGGATGACAAGACCATTTCCAAGGTCATCAACAAGCCTTGGGCAGTGGACGGGAAGAACTTTTCTGAACGTGTGTGGGGCAACCGTCAAAAACTGGTCAATGAACTGAACACTGAACTGACCCGTAACATCATACTGGGTCAAGACCCGCAGAAAGCCATTGATGCCATTGCAAGGAAGATGGGAACATCAAAGAATGTGGCGGGGCGTTTGGTCATGACGGAAGAAGCGTATTTCAGCAGTGAAGCACAAAAGGACTGCTTCAATGAACTGGATGTTGAACTGTTTGAAATCGTGGCAACCCTTGATTCACACACTTCTGAAATCTGTCGGGAAATGGATGGCAAAGTTTTCCCTATGTCACAGTGGGAAGTTGGGGTCACAGCCCCGCCTTTTCATGTGTGGTGCAGAACCACAACTGTCCCGGCATTTGGGGACGAATTTGACAGCATTGGGGAACGTGCTGCAAGGGATAAGGATGGCAAGACCTACTATGTGCCCGCCAACATGAAATATGAGGACTGGCACAAGTCCTTTGTGGACGGTGACAAGACTGGATTGCAAGAAGCAACCCCTGATGATACAATAAAGGCACAGGAAGAAGTGAAACAGGTTGCAGAGGAATTGAAGGCTGAAAACTTCCCTTCTTCCTTCACCGCAAAGGGGGAGTTGAAGAACACACAGGCACTTGTTGACTATGTGAACAGTTTGGAAGGTGCGGATGCAAATGTGGTTGCCCTGTTCAACCGTATGGGCAAACTGGAAAACATTGAAAGCAACGGAATCCCGTTTTCAATATCCCATGCAAAGAACCATGCTGTTTCCACTTCAACCTACACCATGACCGGGAACATGGCAGAAGCAAAGCTGACCATCCCCAAATTGCAGGGTGACAACCTTGCAGGACAGGTGAACACAACGCTGCATGAGGAAATGCACCTGATGGACTTATACGGTAGGCAAGACCCACAGAAAGCAAACAACTGGTTCAGCACAAGCAGGAAACCACTGGTTGATGTGTTCAAACAGACATCCGATTCCATGAGTGACGATGTTGCCAACCTGTTCAATGACTATAAACATGAATACAAAAGGGTCAGAAGTGAAGTCAACAGCAAATATGACCAACTGATTTCTGACCTGAATGATTCCATGTTCAACAAGACTTTTCAGGGTTCGTATAAGGACTATAAAAAGCAGTATAATAAACTGGTGGCTGCAAGGGATGCCGAACGTGATTATATGTCAAGGAACATCACGGGCGGTGGAATCGGCAACCTTCAAGATATTTACGATGCACTTTCAGGTGGTGCTTTCCGGGATGCCGGAAAAGTGATATATGGTCATGGTTCATCATACTATCGGTATACGGAAAGCAGGGTTCATGAAACCATTGCCAACTATGCAGCATTGAGTGTGACAAGACCTGACCTGATTGACCTGTTGCGGGCTGACAAGCCTGAACTGGTTGCTGAACTGGATGCAACCATTGTTGAACTTTTGAAGAAAGCGGGTGATTGAAGATGACTGACCGGGAACTGATTGAAAAAGGGGTCAAGGTGCGGGAACTGTTCAATGAAGTGGATTTCCCGCCGATGCTGACACAGTTCTTTGATTTGGACAGTGACAGGCTGCTTGATGAAAAAATCGAAGTCCTGACAGCATTGAAGGAAGGGAAACAGATTTCCGACATACCGAACTTTTACACCATCTTGGAGTTATACCCCAAGGATGGCACACACTGGGATTGAAAAACACTGTCATTTAGGCAGTGTTTTTTATTTGCCTTATAAAATATCACTGGATTGATTTCAGCGGGCATATAAGGCTTATATGAGTTTAGAAAGGGGGTTCAGGGGTACATGAAAACCAAGACTTAACAGAAAGGGCAAGGTGGTCTGAAAATTATCTTCCAGTCATGGGTTAAATGGCAGCAGGGGAAAGCATCCGGCAACGGGTGCTTTTCTGTTTGTCGGGTTGGCAAGACAGAAAACCGAACAACCAAATAATCATGTGGGAGTGACCCCGTATAAAAACGTATTTGAAAGGATGGTAACGAAATGACAAGAAAACAGTTAGAGGATTTAGGGCTTTCCAAGGAACAGGCTGACAGCATCATGAAAATCAATGGGGATGACATTGAAAATGCAAAGTCGGCATCTGCTGCTGAAATAAAGAACTTGCAGACAGAGGTTTCAGGGCTGAAAACACAGGTGACTGACCGTGACAAGCAGCTTGAAACGCTGAAAACCGCAGCGGGTGACAATGAAACCCTGACAAAGCAGATTGCAGACTTACAGGCTGAAAACACCAAGGTCAAGGAAACCCATGAATCCGAAATGAACCAGTTGAAGGTTGACTTTGCTGTTGAAAAGGCACTGACCGGGGCAAAGGCAAAGAATATCAAGGCGGTCAAGGCACTGTTGGATTTGACGGATGCCAAACTTGACAAGGAAGGGAATGTCAAGGGCTTGCAGGAACAGATTGACAAACTGACCGCTGCTGATGATACCAAGTTCCTGTTCGATGCCACACAGCAGACACAGCAGCAGACATTCAAAGGCTTTCAGCCGGGGGCATCGGCACAGCAGAAGCCCGGTGCAGAGGTTGACCCCTCAAAAATGAACTATGATGAACTTTGTGCCTTTTTAGCGGAAAATCCTGATGCTAAACTGGGCGAGTAAAAAGAAAGGACAGGTGAAAAAGTATGCCAAACGATAAGTTTGATTCTAAGAGTTTTAACCCGCAGGCGTTCAAGTACATGGTCGGCAGAGTTCCGAACCTGCATATGCACGAAATCAAGAAGTCAAGGGCACTGGCGGGAAACCCTGACATCAAGGACACCCTTGGGGGAAGTCAGGGCGGTACAGGTTACGCCCGTATTGCAATGCGGGGGCTGCTTGACGGTGATGCGGTCAATTATGACGGTCAGACGGACATCACTGCAACCAGTACCAAGACCTTTGAACAGGGCGTTGTTGTGGTAGGTCGTGCCAAGGCTTGGGTTGAAAAGGATTTTTCCTATGACATCACTGGCGGGGTGGACTTCATGCAGAACATCGCTGAACAGGTCGGTGAATACTGGGACGGTGTTGACCAGTCAACCATCATTGCAGTTATGCAGGGTATCTTTTCCATGACCGGGACGAAGAACCTTGAATTTGTAAACAACCACACCTATGATGTGACGGAAAAGGTTGACGGTAAAATGTCAGCAACTACCCTGAACAGTGCAACCAACAAGGCGTGTGGTGCGAACAAGAAGAAGTTCAGCCTTGTGTTCATGCACAGCGATGTTGCAACGAACCTTGAAAACCTGAACCTTGTGGCACATTTGAAGTACACTGACCCGCAGGGCGTTCAGCGTGAACTTGACCTGTATACTTGGAATGGCAAGTTGGTTGTCATTGATGACGATATGCCAACTGTCGAACAGGAAGGTTTTTATATCAAGGCAAAGTCAACGGACGAGGGTGCTATGGAAGTGGTTGACGATGCCGCAACCCCTACTGCAAAGCAGATTAAGGCTGCAAATGTGACCCCGGTGGCAGAAAGCTACAAGGAAGTGACGGTTGGTGACTATGTGGTGTTCGTGGATGCGTTCACGGAGTACACAACCTTTGTACTGGGCAACGGTTCAATTTCCTATGAGGAATTAGGCGTGAAAGTGCCTTATGAAATGAACCGCAACCCTTCCAAGAATGGCGGTGAAGATACCCTTTACAGTAGGCAGCGGAAAGTGTTCGCACCTTTCGGTATCTCTTATGAGAAGAAGTCACAGGCAACCTTGTCCCCTACTGATGCAGAGTTGAAGAACGGTGAGAACTGGTCACTGGTACATTCCGGTGAAAAGGCAGAGAAAGACCGCAGCTTCATCAACCACAAGGCAATCCCGATTGCCCGCATTATTTCAAGGGGATAATCTGAAAGGGGCGGGTGCTATGTTTGGTACAGAAACGGTGAAAGAAAGGCTGAAATCTTTCGGTTATGAGGTCAAGGCAGATGATGAATTTGCCTTGACCTTCTGCATTGAGAAAGTACGCAGCACCATCAAGAATGAAATCAACTGGCAGGATGTGCCGGAAGGACTGGAACACACCGCTGTTGATATGGCGGTGGGTGAGTTCCTTCTTGCCAAGAAAACCTTTGCACCGAATGACCTTGAAAACCTTGATTTGGATTTTGCGGTCAAGCAGATTCAGACCGGGGACACCAACACGGTATTTGCAACCGGGGAAGGGACTTTGACCCCTGAACAAAGGCTGACTTCCTTCATCAATTACCTTTTATCCTATGGAAAGGCTGAATTTAATTCATTCAGAAGAATCCGATGGTGAAAGCAATCCGGGCAGCACAGGGGGCTGCAAGAAAGGCTATTGAAGCAACCTATTTTGGTACTTTGGCGGTCACGGAAATGAAGAAGGACAGGGATGCAAAGACCAAGCTGACAAAGGCTGAACCCGTGGTTGTGTTGGAGAATCAGCCCTGCAAGCTGTCATTTGAAACACTGAAATCTGCTGTTCAGACGGATTCCGCAGCAACCGTTGCACAGATTACAAAATTGTTCGTTTCCCCTGATGTGTCAATCAGGGCGGGGTCAAAAATCACGGTGACACAGGACGGTGTGACCACTGACTACACCCGCAGCGGTGTCCCGGCAGTATATCCGACACATCAGGAAATTGTTCTTGAACTGTTCAAGGAATATGCCTGATGGGTAGGATGGGGAACTTTAACATTTCCGGGTTGGAAAAGTTCAGGGATGAACTGAACAAGCTGCAAAACCCGGATGACTTTGTGGAATCGTGTGCAAAGGAACTTGCTGCCCGCCTGTTGCGTATGGTGGTGAAAAGAACCCCGGTGGGCGATTATTCCCATGAAATTGAAGTTGTCGCAAAGCGGGATTCCAAGAACCACAAGAAGGGCGATGTGTACAAAAAGAAGGTGAACCCCAGTGGAAAGAAGGGGGGGACATTAAGGCGTGGGTGGACTGGTCAGAAACGGGCATCTGCACAGGAATATGTTGATTCCCTGACCGTTCACCATTTTGGTGATACCTATGTCATTGAGATTGTGAACCCGGTGGAATATGCAAGCTATGTTGAATACGGGCACAGGACAGCCAACCACAAGGGATGGGTCAAGGGTAAGTTCATGATGACCATATCGGAACAGGAACTTGTAAAGATTGCCCCAAAGGTGCTTGAAAACAAGATTAAGAAATATTTAGGGGGATGCTTTAAGTGATAAATGCAATAATCGAAGCAATCAGTGTTGCCCTGAATGGCGAATTTGGGGACAGGTATGAAATCCATATGGAAGAACTTGAACAGGGTTTAGAAGAACCTTGTTTTTTTATTTTCTGCCTGAATCCAAGCAGTGACCTGTTCCTTGGGAAACGGTATTTCAGAACTAACCCGTTCTGCATCCAATACTTCCCTGAAAGCAGTGGAAAGCAGCGGGAATGTAACGGTGTGGCTGAACGGATGTATGACTGTTTGGAGTACATCACGATGGACGGGGACAGCGAACCAATCCGGGGGACAAAGATGAAGCATGAAGTGGTGGACGGCGTTCTGAACTTTTTCGTGAATTATGACTGCTTTGTCTACAAGGCAGCGGAACAGACCGCTATGGGTGAAATGAAGATGGAAACGCAAGTGAAGGAAGGTGATTGATTTGGCGGCAGCGAAAAAGCGGGAAAGCACAGGGGCAAAGGTTCAGCAGACTGAACCGCAGTTCAGCAAGGAACAGATTGTTGCTTCTGACAAGTACCGCAGTCAAAGGGATTTGGTGGATGCCCTTCTTGAAGAAGATAAAAAGTACACCATTGCAACAGTTGACAAGATGATTGAGGAATACAGGAAAGGAAAGGTGAAGTGATATGGCTTTAGGTGGCGGTAGTTTTATCGCACAGAACAAGGAACTGCCCGGTGCATATATGAACTTTGTATCGGCTGCATCCGCTTCTGCAACCCTGTCTGACAGGGGCATTGCAACGATGCCCCTTGAACTGGACTGGGGAAAGGAAGGGGAAGTCTTTGAAGTGACCAATGAGGACTTCCAAAAGAACACCATGAAGGTCTTTGGCTATGCCTTTGACAGTCCCAAGCTGAAAGGTCTTGGTGATTTGTTCATGGGTGCTAAGACCTTGTATGCCTACCGCCTGAACGGTGGCGGGGAAAAGGCTGCAAACGACTATGCAACCGCACTGTACAGCGGTACAAGGGGCAATGATTTGAACATTGTCATTCAGGCAAATGCAGATGATGCAGCCCTGTTTGATGTGTCAACCTACCTTGGGGCGGTCAAGGTTGATTTACAGACCGTTGCAAAGGCAGATGAACTTGCTGCAAACGACTATGTGAAGTTCAAGGCAGATGCAGAACTTGCGGTTACTGCTGCAACGCCCCTGACAGGTGGCACGAATGGGACTGCTGACGGTACTGCACATCAGACCTACTTGGACAAGATTGAATCCTATTCCTACAACACAATGGGGGTTGTGGTGACGGTGTAGCCCAGCAAACTAAAGTTCCTGTCTCCCGCACAAAAACGTCAAATTTAATTCTCAAGTGTCAAATACTATC
>NZ_CALPDH010000058.1:0-17288 GCF_943193215.1 Acetatifactor aquisgranensis
TGAAACCAGACTGCATAACGCTGACTGGTTCAATCGCATGATTACATTAGGCAGTATTCAGCGTTATGCAGTATAAAGTCGCTGCGCGACAGCACTAAAGGGTAAAGTCACTTCGGCGCACATTTAATGAGAGGAACTTTCATTCGAAAGGGCACTCATGAAAGTTCCTCTCGTGCGCCTTCGCGACTTTACCGTCCAGCAGAAAATATAAGAGTTCCTTTTAGAAAGCATCATCATTGCCGTTATGGAAACCACCCCTACGGTTATGGCAAAAATAATTGCTGCCTGGAAACTCTGTACCGGATATCCTGCAAAACTAATAAACTCGGTCTTGCCAAATAGTATGCGGTTAGCAAGCAGCGAATATGGGTTTATGATTTTGAGCCAGGTATTACTGAAACAGCTCTGTGACGCACCTATAATAATGAAACACAGGGCTGCTCCGAAATCAGCGACAAACGGAACAAGGGCACTGTGCCCAAACAAGGAAATCAATAGAAACACCATGCTCATGGTCCATACGCCCACTGCCCTTATCACTGCGGACAGAATCGCATATTGCCATAAATTACAGTTTACCGCAGCCGTGCTGAAATTCCTGACAGCATACAGCGGAAGATTTCCCCCTTCCGCCGTTCCGAAGAAATACACAAACCCAATATAGTCCACAGCAGAAAACCATATGGCCACACTGATTGCAAACAAAGAAGCCGCAGCAATTTTAGCGAATGTGGTCTTTTTACCGCCGCCCGGATTTGTCAGCAGCAGCATATCCATCTGTGTTTCCTTTTCGCAGACAAAGGTACTGACAACCCCGTACAGACAAAGAAGTAAAACCAATATGCCCGAAAAATCATAGTTCAGATAATAGTTATACATCTCCTCATAGGCAAAGTCTTTTATGCTCCGTCCGGAATAAAGGTTATAGATCACACTGTTTTTACGTACTTCTACAGTCTGCCCCCGTTCTTTGTAAACAGCGGCATTTTCCTTTGCCCTCTCTGCCACTTGAAGCGCATAAGTCCGATAATGATAGAAATATTCCATAGGCTCCACATAGTATTTTTCCAGGATATTCCGGTCACTGTATATATTCCCCGTCATCATATCCGGATTGTCTTTGGCCGTGCTCGCTGTCATATCAGCCGTAGCGTCTGCTAACGGCTGATATACGGAAAGAAGGTGATTGATTTTTTCAGCAGTGATCTCCCCTCTGTAATCCTCATAAAGCTGCCAATACACGCTGTTCCAGCTGCGGCTGTCATTTCCGTCCGCCAGGTAGGAATACGAGTGGAATTCGCTGTTTATTTTGAACAGGTTCACTACACTGAACAATATGAGTACAACAAGTATTGACCGCTTGCAGAATAATTTGTAAAATTCATATTTGATTAAGCGTGTCATGTTATCTCTCCCTTAACTCATTGCCCGCGGAAATAATACAGAAATACATCTTCCAGGTTAGGGGAAACCTTTACCGCGTCTGAAGCAGGCAGCATATCGCTTACGATTCTTACTAAAAAGCGTTCCCCCTGCTGTTTCATATTGCTGACATAATATTGGCTGCCAAGTCTGGCAGCGTCTTCCCCGTTTACTGTCACCTCCCACACTTTCCCATAGATATTCTGTTCTAATGCGTCGGTAGTTCCCTGGGTTATTAAGGAGCCATCCTTTAAGATCATAATCTCCTTTGCGATGCACTCCACATCGGAAACGATATGGGTGGCCAGCAAAACTGTCCGCCCCTGTGCGAATTTTGAGATCAGGTTGCGGAAGCGGATACGTTCGCTGGGATCAAGCCCTGCTGTCGGCTCATCCAAAATAAGAATTTCAGGATCGCCCAGCATCGCCTGGACAATGCCGACCCTCTGCCGCATGCCGCCGGAAAGGGCGCCAATCTTTTTCTCTTTCGCATCTGAAAGATTGACGATGTCCAGAAGCTCCAGAGCCCGTTTTTTTCCCTGTCCGTCAGGGATCCCTTTCAGCGCGCACATATACAGCAGAAAATCCATCACCGTAAAATCCTGGTAGAAAATAGGATATTGCGGCATATATCCGATTTTTGACAGGAAGTCCTTACCCAGTGTTCCCGCATCCTGCCCGTCAATCAAAACCGTTCCGCCATCGCTTCCCAAAATACCCACAAAGATATTGATCAGTGTCGTCTTTCCCGCGCCGTTAGCGCCCAATAGCCCATAGACACCTTCCGTAAGTTCCGTGGTAAAATCCTTCAGGGCATATATGCCTTTGGCAGACATGCCCAGGGCGCCCCTGCCTTTGTACTGCTTTGAAACATTTCGTAACGATATTTTCATAGGGAATCACCCCGCAAAGCCAAAGGTTGTTATCAGGGTGCTTACCTCGTCAATACCCCGTCCAAGCACGACGATGCAGGTGCCGGACTCATCCAAAATCAATATCTGAGGGATACGCATGAAATAGGCGCTGTTGCTGTCCTGAACGGTTTCCGTATGGATATTTTTTCCCGATGCCGTATCATAAATGTTGATCGTAACACTGCTTCCCTCCAAAACAGCAGTAGCCACATATTTTCCCTGCCCGGAGCAGTAAACACCGTCTTTTCCCTCACCGGGGCTTGAGAACGACATCGTATTTTCTGTATTGGCTGTGGTATCAAGCATCAGCAGGGTTCCATTATTTTCGTCAAAGCTCTGGGGCATAATAAGCAGGTTTCCGCCCTTTTGCACTTCTTCCGTATCTACCTTGTAATCCCCCTTTTTGGTAATGGTGAGATCTGCGCTGTCTGTGGATACTGTACCATAAACACTGACCCCATCCTCGCCAATGGAGGCATCTGTAGCCATGCCTACATAGACTAAAGTGTTGTTCCCCGTAAAGGTAAGGCTGTCCATGGTTACAATCTGCATATTATCTGCCGTGCCTTCTTCGGAATAGTTCAGAATGGCGCGAACCTTCCGGGAAGAAACATCATAAAGGTAGAGCCCCGAAAGTCCGCCGAAAGCAACCTGTTTTCCGTCCTGTGAAATAGCGATGGCTGTGATCTGCAGGATAAAATCGTCACTTAATAATCCGCTAAAGGAAATGGTATCCTGGACAGCAAAGTCCTTATTCAGTATGTATCCATTGATACCGTCGCTTTCTGATGCAGCAAATGAACCGTTGCCGCCTCCCTCAGCCTTTCCCTGGCCCACAACAAAGTAGCCGTCTGTAAAGGTCTGTACGCATAAATCTCCCATGGAAATATCCGCGCTTGCGATTGTTTCGCCTTTCCCCGCATCGTAAAGATAAAGCTGATCCGCCGCAACGATAATCCGGTTTCCATCGGCATAATAGCAGCCGCTGACCTTTCCTGAAAAAGCGGAATCCTTGACCCCACTGACCGCCACAATATTTTTATCCGTGCCGTTATCCTGCTGATCAATCACGTTCATTTCGCTGCTTTCATTTCCGGTATTTTCCGATGAATCACCTTCCAGGGATTGCGGTTCCATGTTTATGGCTCCATTTTCAGAGCTGTTCCCATTCTCCTGTCTGTCCCCGCAGGCCGACAGATGAAGCGCCAAAGCAAGTATAAGTATCATACACATCCATTTTGTTTTCATTTTTAATCCTCCTTGTATAATAAAATAGAACCTGTTTTACTTGTAAGTGAATTTTCGTCCGCTGCAACGGCTGTCGCATAAAAAGTATTGAAACCATCCAGCTTAGCGGTATCTATGGTTGCCTCAATGACCCACACATTTCCTTTGCTTAATGTGACATCACAGGAACCTGCCCCCTCAAAAGATATGGGCTTATGGTTTAAGAAAAATGATATGCCATACCTTGCGCCTGGCGTTCCGCAAAGGGTGTAGCGCACGGTAAGCGTATCTTTCCCGGTAAGGTTGATATTGTCATACACCACCTCGCCGTCATAGTCAAGCGTCCAATAGACACTGTTATCCAGGGTATCCATGGTAACGCCATTCCATCCTGCTTTCACAAGCTCATTCTCAATAAAAGAGGAAGTGACTTTTTCCTCTGAAATGCTGACATCACGAAAAGCAGTTATACTTTCTCCATCAATGCTGTCATTTTCCGGAGCATCCTCATTAAAATGCAGTTTCAGCACCCTTTCGAAACTCTGATGATACCAGCCATAGCTTGAGGTTTCTTTCATATCAGGCTGGAAATCGGGCCTGGTGACGCTCACGACCGTCATATTCAGGGTATCGCCTTTTTTCCCTGTGTCCGGTGTGAACACAAAGGAAAAATTCTCTTCGTGCTTTTCTGATGTCCGGAAGCAGTGGAGATACTCATATTCCGCCCCCGTGTCGTTCACCCTGTAGGCTTGCGGCTTTCCGTCCAAAAAAAGCAGGAAGCCAATGCTGTCCAATTTTCCTTCTGACACAAACTGATAGTCCAGGACAAATTCTCCGCCATGATACTCATAAGGCAAAACACTCTGGTCATCGGCTCTGGCGGGATTCGCTTCCCCATGGCTGAGAAACCCTAAATCTCCGTCCTCCTGCGCCCCGGCGAAGGGGTCTTCTTCTACAGTCTGCGGCGGGGCATTCTCGTCCGCAATGTTATAATTTCCGCAGGCCGCCACAGCAAATGGCAAAACAAAAATCACAGCTAATGATAAGAATCGCTTTCGCATCGTCCATCCTCCTTGTTTTGGATTTTATTATCTAAAGGCCATTATAAAAGCCAAAAGTCAAAATGTGGTCAAGGAATAGAAAAAAATTTCCGGAGAAACAGGCTTAGTTCTTTATTTATACTGCTTAACGATTTCACCTGCCGTGAAACCAGACTGCATAACGCTGACTGGTTCAATCGCATGATTACATTAGGCAGTATTCAGCGTTATGCAGTATACATAAAGAGAGCCAGCAAACTGTGATTTCTCACAAGTCTGTTGGCTCTTTGAGCCGCTTCTTTTCAAGCGGCGGCACCAGCAAAATCAACGCTTCTTTAATATTTTATCAATCAGGCCAAAATCCATTGCTTCTTTTGCTGTCATATAATTGTCACGTTCGGTTGCAATAGCAACTTCCTCAATACTTTTTCCTGTATTCTCTGCTAAAATGGTGTTTAATCGTTTTTTATTTTTTTGTATATGGTCAGATGTAATTTTTATATCGGTTGCCTGTCCCTGAATTCCGTTTCCATGAATGGCAGGCTGATGTATCATTATTTCTGCATTAGGCAAAGCAAGACGTTTTCCTTTTGTACCTCCTGCCAATAAAAAGGCCCCAAAACTTGCGGCAAGACCTATACATATTGTTGATACATCACATTTGATATATTGCATTGTGTCATAAATAGCAAAACCCGCCGAAACAGAGCCGCCTGGACTATTTATATATAATTGAATGTCTTTTCCAGGGTCTTGGGCTTCTAAAAATAGCATTTGCGCAATAATCAGACTTGCTGAAACATCACTTACTTCTTCTCCTAAGAAAACAATTCTATCGGACAATAGCCTTGAAAAAATATCATAACTTCGTTCTCCCAGGCTTGTCTGTTCAATAACATACGGAATTGTACTCATGCTGCCAATTTACCTCCTGCTATACTGCATAACGCTGAATACTGAAGTGCTACATACTGCCTAATGCAATCATGCGATTGAACCAGTCGCGTTATGCAGCCTGGTTTTACGGCATGCGAAATCGTTAAACAGTATAAAAGAATACATAAATGAGCATCCATTAACCGAACCCATCATGCACATCTTTGATTGTTTAGGATAGAACACACCATTTTTTCGATAAATATTAGGCGTGCATTCATATAACTGTCTAAAAGCTAATGTGAATGCCTGCTGTGAATCATAATGTGCTTCATAAGCAATTTCAACAATGGGCTGCTCTGTTTCTACCAGTTTTTGAGCAGCCAAAGTCAGCCTGCGCCCCTGTATGTATTTATAAACCGTACATTTTGTTTCTTCGGTAAAAATTCTGGCTATATAGAATTTTGAATAATTTAATGCATTTGCTATTTTATCAAGCGGCAAATCCTCGTCAATGTGCGTTTCTATATAGTCTACTATTTTTTCTACAACGGTACTATTGTTCATATATGACACTCCTCCTCATTTATACCCACAAACGTAATCGATTGCCGTCTGCACGAGTATAATATAACATAACTTTTTAAAATTATCTTAATAGAAATTGCCCTGATTAGAAACCAGAAAAGCGACAGAATAATCCTGCCGCCATTTTGTTATGCATAAATAATTTCCTTGTTTACACTCTCCCCCGCACAAGCCCTTATGTTGCCTAACCGTCCTGTTTATCCTAAGGTGTTTTCTTCCTTTAGCTGTTCTCGGCCTTACAATAACAGTTTATCTACCTGCCAGATTATTTCTTGCTCAGATATATCATATGGCATTGGGGCAATATCTTCAAAACAGTAATTTGAAGCATAAGAATGATTATCAGTCCACTCTAATACCCAAAAGTCTGTTAATGTAGATACTTTAAAAAATTCTCCGTTCATTGTCCAACAAATACCTGACGGATATAATTCTAATTGCTTTGCACCAAGTTCACGGAACCTATTTTCAACAACTGTTTTTATATCTGCTTTTTCCATAGGAAACACCTTCCGCAAATCCCGTTTTTTCGCTTCCTGCATCTTTCCGGCAAACCGGAAGCTGTCGTCTTCTTTGCAACAATAAAATATCAATTTTCCCAACTATCTAAAAATCTTCTTTTTATCATTAAAATATACGATAAGCAGCGTAATTACAGCCATAATACCTGCCATCACTGCCTTACCTGGTATACCGTCATTAATCTTGTAAATTCCGCCAGAAGCATTAACAATACAATGCAGCAATACGCATAACCATACACTATTCGTACATTTTCTAACGCACGCCAAGGCAAACGCAATTCCAAATACTCCAAATCCAAAAGCAATATAGCTATGCCCTTCTTGACCCACACCATTTATATAGAATAAAGGAAAATGCCACAACCACCAAATTACGGATACTATGATTGTAGCTACAATATAAGGGTATTTTTCTTCTAGTTCTGGCTGAAGAATATAACGCCATCCAGCTTCTTCAAGTCCTCCTCCCAATAACATCAGCGGCACCATAACCAGCATAGCATATAATGGCGCTCCTTTATCATAACCAGCTACAATGCATTGAGGCAACACATATAAAACAGACAATATAACAACAAGTGAATACGATGTTATACCATGCTTAAAATCAAACACATTTCTTATCCATTCCTTAAAACTCTTTACCTTGCCATTTTTCTTTAAAACAATAAAGGATGCAATGGTTGGCGACCAACCTCCAAGTAAATATGGAACATATAGAAAATAGTCTTTCTCTAACGAAAGATTATTGAAGCTGCAAATCATACAAGTTCCCCAGCATATTGTCATTATCATAAATGTATATATTAGAAACTGTCTGCTCACTTTACTCATTATACATTCCCCTCAGCCTTAAAAATACCATTTTATCGAATTTACTATTTCTAAATTTCGTATAACAAATAGGTTTTAACAATACGATATTGCCTTATCAACTCTTAATCCGTATCTGAAAGCTCTTGATCGGGAAAATCAGCCGCTAAAGAGCAAAGATAAAGGTAATGGTCTCAGAGTCTAATTCCCCGCAGCTCTGCTGCGGGGAGTTTCATTTCCTCCAATATAAACCTTGATTTGCCTCTTTGTCAATCACTATTTTGCTCCAAACCTTTTCATAAATAAAACCCATAAATAAAAATATCACCCCATTTTGCGGACTGCAAGTTTAATTGTCACACAAGCTCCCCCGGAAGCAATATTTGAAAGTTCCAGACTTCCGCCGTGTTTCTGGCTAAGGACACGGCTTGTAGCCAATCCCAGGCCCATATGCTCTCCCGTTTTATCCTCAGAATAAAAAAAGGTGTTCTTTTTACGGAGCATTGCCCTTGAAAAACCTTCGCCGTCGTCTGATATGGTTATCATAAGTATATTATCGGTAAGGGAGTACCCAAAATCCACCCTGCTTTTGGCATATCGAATGGCATTAGAAAAGATATTCTCCACAATACGGTAAAAAATCTGCTCGTCTAATTTCACCTGGCATTCGGATATGACGGAATGGTATGCAATCTCCAGGCTATGTTGTTCCGCAAGAAACGAAAGACTTTCCGTAGCTCTTCCTAAAAAGTCCGGTAATTGAACTACGGAATACTTTGTTTCCGTTTCTTCAATGGCATTCAGGTCACGGATATAATCGGTATAATGTTCAAGCCGTTTTGCCGTTACCGCAAGGTTAGACAGTGTATGCTGCAATTCTTCGTCATTCAGATTTCCATCTGCCAGGCATTGCTGCATATATTCCACATATCCCTCGACAATCGCAATGGGATTTCTGAGGTCATGCGCCACTGACGCCTGCAGGATCCTGCGCTGCCTGGTCATGTTCCATAGCTGACGGTTGTTATCATAGAGCGCCTGCCGCATTTCTTCAAAAGCGGTGCAGAGCCTTCCTAATTCATCATTCCTGCTGTAATCAACCCTAAAATCAAGGTCTTGCTCCCGGATATGTTTTGTCGCATCGGCAAGAACCTGAATGGGCGGTGACAGTTCTTTCCTGTAAAACCACCATGCGCACAGCATGATACCCGTAATGGAATAGACAAAAGGAAGCAGCACCATAAAAATGCCTGCCATTCTGTATACGAACTTTTGCTTTGGGCGGAGCGCCGCGAAGCCGGACTCGATTTTCTCTATTATGAATTCCGTATTCTCCAGAGTTATATCCACTCCGGTAGGAACGATCATCCCCACCTGGGCAGGTTCGTCAAGGGTAACCCTCTGCCCTCCCTCTAATACCCTCCCGTCCGCTGTGACCGTCCGGGTATTCAGCCAGACTTCCCTGGAATCCGGAAGTATCACTTTCTGTATACGGTAGCATCCGTAAATGGTCATGGCAGATGCCGCAAAAACAAGAAACATGGTAACGGCTACCGCCCAGATAAAGGCGCTTTTCATTGATTTGGGTTTCCTCATTTTTTCCATCTGTATCCCATCCCCCAGACTGTCTCGATGTATTCCCTGCCCGCAGCTTCCTTCAGTTTATTCCTGATCTTCCGGATATGCTCTTTTATCACACCGCTGTCTCCTTCGGCATCAAGCCCCCAGACAGCCTCATAAATCCGTTCCCTGTCGAAGATCTGGTTGGCGTTGCGCATCAGGAACTCCACGATATCAAACTCACGGTTTGACAGGTTCAGCGGCTTTTCCCCATAAAAAACCGTCCGTTCCGCCAGATTTACGATCAGACCCTGGGAAGATACGATTTTAGGCGTACATTTGCTCCGCTCGTCCCTCCGCAGGTGGGCCTCCACTCTCGCGGTCAATTCCTTCAGGCTGAAAGGCTTGGTTATATAGTCGTCACCGCCGGCCTGCAAGCCGTTTACCTTGTCCTGTTCCGTAATCCGGGCTGTCAGAAACAAAATGGGGCAGACCACATTTTGGCGTATCATTTTGCACAGCTCCAGCCCGTCCATTTCCGGCATATTGATGTCGAGCAGGATCAAATCCGGATAGATATTCAGCATGGATATTGTCTGCTCCGCATTTTCCGCTGCAAAAACCTCATATCCACACTTCTGTAAGTGGCTTGACAATAACTCTGTCAGCATTTTTTCATCATCAACAATGAGTATTTTGTATGCCATAGCAACCTCCTCTCCCAGAATATGATACTGCAAATAAGTCAAAAAGTGGTCAAATTCCTGCTTTTCAGAGCGTTCTCAACCGCTTTTTTTATGACAGCGCTTGAATTTGTCGCGCCCGATATTGCGTCTACATCTATTTTCTGTTCATCTACTATGCTGTCAGTGATAACTTCTGCGGCCTTTCCACGTTCATGCCTGTGCTCCAGAATGTTAATATTTGTGATTTCTCCATTTTGCACGGCAACTTCCACTTTGGCATATATAAAATCCACGTCATATTCACCGACATAAACTCCGTCAGGAATATCAGAAATATTTATATCTTCAAAGGTGGTTTCCCTTACTGCCTTTCTATAGTCCGCAACACTTTTAAGGTAGAGGATTCCCAAAACGAAACCGGCAAGCAAAAGGAACATGATAACAAATAATACTGTTTTCTTTTTCGATATTTTCATTTCATCACTCTCCACTATCTGCAATAGAACAATACAACATATGAAAGCCATGTTCTAAAAACTGGGCTTTTGATAATCCCATTGCTTTTTTAATATATTCTTCTTTATTTTCTGCAAGCTGAATCAGCCCGGACAACATACCCCAGAAACCAAAAACAGTAGGCATGATTTTCAGATTGCTTCGCAGATCGCCTTTATCTATGCCGGATATTAAAAATTCCTTTATCTTTTCGTTTATTTCTTCCCCTATTTGATAGGTTTCTTTTTCTTCGGGAAGATAATCGTGGCGCTCGAAATCAATATTGATTTTATCCAATACCATTTGGAAGTAGAACGGAAATTCCTCCTGATACTGAACCAATCCACGACAAATGAAATTGTACTGTTCTTTTGTGGTTTGCTGCTGTTCCAGTGCGGAAGCGATGTAATGATAAAGTTTTTTCATGCTTTCCAGCACTAAGATACCGACAATTTCCTCTTTGTTCTCAAAATACACGTATAAAGTCGCTTTGCTGTATCCGGCCGCTTTGGCTATATCGTCCATAGAGGTTGCCGCTATGCCTCTCTCCATGAACAATACTGACGCAGCGGAAGCAATTTTTTCCCGGTGTACACTTTTCGGCTCTTTTTTTCTCCGTGCCATTGTCTGCCTCCTTATAATTGAACTCATGGTTTAATTATAAGGGTTTTAAAGAACATTGTCAACTTTTTCGCCTAAAATAATCTGGAAAATATTTGCCTGAATGAGCAAATTGCGCAAAAATAATTGCGTGTTTTACTCATTCTATTTCAAGTTCCAGAAAGTACAATGTTCCTATCAATCGCAAAGGAGAATTTCATATGTCTGCATTATTAGAAGCAAAAGAAGTAACAAAAATTTATGCCAAGGCACAGCGTCCCAGCCTTAACAAAGTATCATTCAGCGTGTCGAAAAGTGAATTTATTGCTATCATGGGCGCTTCAGGTTCCGGAAAGACCACATTGCTTAATGTCCTTTCCACGATTGATATACCCACGAGTGGCAGTATCACAATAGACGGCATCAACATTAAGAACCTGACCGATTCGGGCGCGGCGGATTTCCGCAGGGATAAGCTGGGATTTATCTTTCAGGAATATCTCCTGCTCGATAGCCTTACCATTTTTGAAAATATTGCTGTCCCTCTCACTTTACAGAAGCTCCCTCCGAAAAAAATAGAGAACATGGTCAAAAGTCTGGCAGAAACTTTTGGCATTGATTCACAGCTTAATAAATATCCAAACGAGCTTTCGGGCGGGCAGAGACAGCGGGCTTCGGCTTTAAGGGCCATTGTAAAGCGGCCAAGCATTCTGTTTGCTGACGAACCGACGGGAGCATTAGACTCCAATTCTGCGACAGATTTATTAAACACCCTGAAGGAATCAAACAAAGCCCTTGATACCACTATATTGATGGTTACACATGATGCCTATGCCGCAAGTTTCGCTGACCGCATTTTGATCTTTAAAGACGGGCGCATTATACGGGAACTCTTCAAACAGAATGATGACAGACGTACATTCTATGAATCCATTGCACTGGAAGTGGCAAAATTAGACACAGAAAGATAGGAGGGTAAATATATGCATACTTTATCTACGGCGTTTAAAAATCTCAAAAACAATTTTTCGTTTTATGCCCTCTATCTGCTATCCGTGGCATTTGTGGTCACTATCTTTTTTGCATTCACTTCATTCTCCATGAATAAAGTCATGCTTGAAAAAATATCAAATGACGGGCGGGTTGAAACGATGTGTAACACGATTTCCGTGTTCCTCATGGCTTTCGTTGTTTTCTATATGTCATATTCAAACCGTTTCTTTCTGCGCCGCCGCACAAAAGAACTAGGTATTTATGCATTATTAGGATACAGGAAATCCTCAATACTCTCCCTGCTCACGATAGAGAACCTGCTCACCTGTACCGGCGCTTTTATAGCAGGGATACTTTTGGGCAGTTTTTTCCATAAGGGGATCGT
This sequence comes from Acetatifactor aquisgranensis, assembly GCF_943193215.1. Classification (NCBI taxonomy): domain Bacteria; kingdom Bacillati; phylum Bacillota; class Clostridia; order Lachnospirales; family Lachnospiraceae; genus Acetatifactor; species Acetatifactor aquisgranensis. Next base: position 12,124 of record NZ_CALPDH010000058.1, read on the forward strand.
CTTTGGCATTACAAAATTACTGGATCTGGCTGTCAATAATTCAGAAATACCTTTTTTCAATCCAAACGCCATTATGAAAACAGCCTGCTTTATTTTCACTGTTATCATAGTATTAGCCCTGTCCAACAGCAGATTCCTTTTCAAAACCTCACTCATGGATTTAGTGAGATATGAAAAGAGTGCAGAAAAAAAGATGAAATTCCATGCTGTTTTGTCTGTCATCGGTTTTTTGGCCGTTATTTCAGGATACTGCCTTGCACTTGATATATTAAGAGGTTCGGGATCCTTATGGATTACAGTTGGTTTTTATCCTGTGGCCATGCCGACATTTGCACTCATACTTTCAGGAACAGTGCTTTTTATTGCATCCTTTCTACCTTTTGTGGTACAGGCAGGAAAGAAAAACAAACGAAAATTCTACACAGAAACAAAGATCATCACTGCGCCCGCATTTATATACCGTATCCGTTCAAACTCCAGGACGCTGATCATGCTCACATTATTGTCAGCTGCAGCATTGACAGTTTCAAGCGTTATGGCTTTGTCGTTATACTATCCAATAGCTGCGGTATCCCGTATGGCACCATCGGAAATAGAATGCAGGATCGAAACTGAAAGCGAAATAACTGCAATCAAACAGATTGTAAGCACCTATTCATCAGATGCGGATGTTACATTCCTGCAGACTGATATTTATAAAGTCGCTTCTTCTGGCGGACACCTCCCTATGGAGTACAGCATCGGAACTTCCAAAGGGGATGCGGATAACGAAAAAATCCTGCGGGAGGCAGGTTTTGAATGTATCCCGTATTCAGCTTATAAAGCCCTTCTGGAGGCACAGGGCCGGATAAAAGTTCTGGAACAGCTTGCCACATTAAATGATAATGAGTGTATTTTAATGAAATACCAGCCATCTTCTGACAATAACGAAATGGGTGATATTTATCCGCTGCTCATAGGCAATGAGGAAATACCCGTTACTGTAACTATGGTTACACTGGATAACCCCATTTCATTTGCGAACAGTGTCGGTACTTTAGTTATAAGTGACGATTTATATCATACGGTAGCAGAACAATCCGTTCCGGCAACAAAAATCCTCAGCATAAACGGAAAATCCATTGAGGATAATGAGGCTCTGTTTCAGGCACTGTCAGACTATCTGTCGGGAAGCCCCTACCTGCAGGGAAACTCGCACAGGATACACGAAATATTCTCCCTGAGCAGCTCCACCTTCCTGCTGATCGGCTTTCTCGTGGTGCTGTTCTTCGTCGCTGCCGGAAGCATCCTTTACTTTAATAATGTTTCAGCCGTAACCGACTCGAAGTCCGATTATGAGATTCTCTGGAAAATGGGATATACGGATAAGAAAATCAAAAAAATCATTCAAAAGCAGACGGCAGCTTTTTTCGGCATCCCCTTTTTATTCGGGCTGGCAGACTGTATCTTCGGCACGCTGGTATACAAGTCCGCCCTCATGCAGAATATTCTGGGAAACAGTCCTTTGCTTTATGCACCCACAATGGCAGCCATTATGCTGACATTCCTTATCTATCTGGGCTATTACTGCATCACCGTCCACACCTGTTGTAAGTCTGTCCTGACAAAATAGAAACTATATGAAACCGCCGCCCTTTCATGCCCGGCGGTTTCATATGCATTTTTGACAAAATAAAAATCATGCAGGGATTCCTTCTTGTATGCCCGCAAATAAATGGTATAATAAAGCGTGAAAAAAGGAGGCCGGATATGAAAAAGCATATGATACTTAATCTTCTTCTTTTTGCAAACTCCATTTTGCTCATTATGTATATGGGACTGACCATAAACAGGTATATGGCATTTAACGCCACAGGAACCGTATCCCTGTTCCTGTCTTCTCTGATGCTCATAGACATTACTTATATGAGTTCCTGCAATGTCAGGGAAAACAAAGTCATTTCCCTGTTTTGCGGCCTGCTCGCGCTCCATAGCTGGTATATACTCCTGTCTGCGTGGGGCGGTGCCCACACAAGTATGGCCTTCTCTGCTTTAAGCCCGGTCATATGGTATGTCTCCATAAATTTCATACTCATGTTTTTGTTTCAGGGCGGCGGATATCGGTTCAAAAAGACAGTAGGCATTTGCCTCGCCGGAACCTGTATCTGCTCCCTTATCGGCCTGCTGGTGTCGGATGAGATATTCGCCCTGTTCTATGGCATACAGTTTCTGACGGGTTTGCTCTGTTTCATTTTCATTGTTGTCTTCCATAGAAAAATGACTGCCTTTGTCATTAAGGCGGAATGGAAATGTATCCTTTTCTCCCTTATAACGGTAATCATTTTATTCCTTGCCTATTACTTTTCTACTATGGGAATCAGTGGACATCTTTCTAATTTCGGGATATATCTTCCTGTCCTGCTGTTCTCTATGAGCACACACAGCATTATACGAAAAGAGCATAGCAGTATCCCGCTGTCAACCGTATTCAGCAGGTGCCAGCGGGCATTGCTCCTGCTTGTCGGGACGGTTATCTGCGGCCTGTCCGCCTTTGCTTCCGGCACCCCTCTTCCACTGTTTTTCCTTATGCTGGATGCCATGTTTGTCTTTGTATATGCCTGTAACATTGCATTGGATTTTAATTTAAGGCATGGGAAAAGCGGAATGGTCAGGGATAGCAAATACCATGCCGCATTAAAGCAGCTGCAGCAGGAAGAACAGCTAAATCTGGAATTTGCGAATTTCCTCCATGACAATATTCTACAAGACTTGCTTTCCGTAAAGAACATGATGGAAAAGGCAGACCGTCCCGATGTCCGAAAAATCATTACGAAAACCCTTGATAACATGAACACTTATATTCGTGAGCGGATGCAGGATTGCCACCCTGCAATGCTCCCCAAACTTACTGTTAAAGAGAATTACCAAAACCTGCTTGAATATATATCGCAATCCTTCCCACAGCGCGATATCCGTATTACCTTTGAATGCCCGGACTCCCTCTTTTTAGCTGCCCCTTATGATATCTTCGTGTACCGCCTCCTGAAAGAGCTTGTCACAAATGTTTACAAGCACTCATCGGGAGAAAAAGCATGGATAACCCTAACACAAGAAAATGAAGTCATAGTGCTGCGCATAAAGGACAACGGAACTGCTGATGCGGAAACCCTATCATCCGCCGATCCGTCAAAGCACAGAGGGCTCTCGCTGATCACTGAGCACGTAGGCAATATGGGAGGTTCTGTAAAAATAACCAATAACTTCCCGTGCGGGGTCTGCATACAGATTGCCCTGCCAATGAAAGGAGATGTTTCTTATCAATATTTTGTTAGTCGATGACCATGCCTTATTTTCAAAAAGCCTTGAGATTGCCTTATCGGATTATCCGGAGATCACATCATTTGAAAGCATCCGTGATATTTCCCGGTTGGACAGCTTTATTGAAACCAACAGACCGGACATCCTGCTCATGGATATCAACTTAAAGAACATAGCATCCGAAGACGGCCTGGAATTAGCGAAACAGATATTAGACCAATATCCGGAGCAAAAAATAGTGATCCTGTCCGGATATGACCTGCCAATATACCGCAAAGAGGCAGAAAAAATTGGAACGAAGGGATTTATCAACAAAAATACAGAACCTGAAATACTGGTATCCTTCCTTTCCCAAATATCACAGGGTGCCGTTATTTTTAACAGGGAAATTCCATTTTTAGAAGAGTTGACTGAAAGCGAAAAACAAATCCTGCGGCTTATAGCTGATGGCATGAAGCGGAAGGAGATCGCAGCTACACTTTATATCAGCGAGCGTACTCTATCAAACCATTTACAGCATATATTTGAAAAACTTGATGTCACCTCATCTGTTGAAGCTGTAACAAAAGCCATTCAAATGGGATATATCCCTCCCCTTTGTTAAAAAAAGAAAAAGCGATGGCCCTTATTCTTATGGGCTTTTTGGCCTGTCGGATGAGTGGGTCAGGAGGGATTTCTATGAAACTCCGCAGGAAATGGCACAGCTCATACATAAAATAACTGCAGACACATAATTTTTTCTTTCATAAATATGGCAGTGTAAAACAAATATACTTCATAGAGGACAATGCCTGCCCTCAATAAGCTTAAGAGTAAAAGCAGAATATAGGAGACGAAAAGTTATGGCAACACTTTTACTGATTGTAATATACATTTCATTTATCGGACTCGGAATCCCCGATTCCCTTTTTGGGACAGCATGGCCGGCCATTTATGCCGACTTCCATCTGCCAATCTCTTTTGCAAGCTTTGTTTCTATAATCATTTCTTCCGGCACGATTCTCTCCAGCCTGATAAGCGCTAAGGTGATAAGTTTGTTGGGGACAAACAGGGTTTCTGCTATCAGTACAGTAATGACCGCCTTTGCACTGCTTGGATTCTCTGTCTCAGCCAACTTTCTTTTATTGTGTCTGTTTGCTGTCCCCCTGGGGCTGGGGGCGGGGGCTATCGACACCGCACTTAACAACTATGTCTCTTTGCACTATTCCGCAACACACATGAGTTTTCTCCATTGTTATTACGGCATCGGAGTCACCGTCAGCCCAAACATATTATCGTTGGTGATTAACAGCAGTGCCGGATGGCGAGGCGGGTATCGGATTGCTTTCGGAATACAGCTATGCATCGCTTTCATCCTGCTCCTCACCTTATCCATCTGGAAGAAAGCGCACCAGCAGGATTCTGCCGGAACAGAACGGGCGCCAAAAACGCTTTCTTTCAGGGAGATTGCCCGGATACCCGGTGTCAAACTTATGTGGTGCCTCTTCATCACCTCATGCGCCATTGAATGCACCTGCGGCGGATGGGGAAGTACCTATCTGGTGGAGTATAGCATATGGATGCGGTAACAGCGGCAAGGATGGTTATGGTGTATTATATAGGCATGGCATTGGGCAGGTTTTTGTCCGGCATCCTCGCAGCACGGTTAAACAGCTGGCAAATCATTCGGATAGGGCAATGGATTTTAGGAATTGCGCTTATTGGCCTTCTTCTTCCGGTATCTTCCTATATTTCCGCGGCATGCCTTTTTATGGTCGGTCTGGGAAACGGTCCCATGTTTCCAAACTTTAATTAGTGTCTGCTGATTAAGTCTGGTTAAATGCAAGGGATTCTGTAAAATGTATATTTATTATCCAAAAGTCGATACA
>NZ_CALPDH010000059.1:0-14635 GCF_943193215.1 Acetatifactor aquisgranensis
TAGGTGGTGTGTCGCTTGCTGATGACTATCTGAATCTGTTTGACTATTCCATTTAGCAAGTTAAAGCTGTATAATAGAGTCAGCGAAAAACAGGAATTGATGGAGGGCAAGATGGAACATAAGGACTTAGCAGCGAACTTTCTCATTATCCTTCAATAGCAATTTCTAAAGAAGATTTAAAATAAAGGCAATTCCGGTTTGTTGAACAGGTAGCCCATCAAAAAACTAAAAACCCGCCGCCCACCGGAATAGCCAGTTGTTGTCATATATACAAAAATAAAGTTAAAGACTTGTTAAGAATTTATATGTTATAACTCAGAATATAGAAAAATCATATTCAAGAAAAGAGGAATACACTATGTTCTGGGGAATACTGAAAAAAGATTTAAAGCGCAAAAGGACAATGAATGTGATATTGCTGGTATTTATTATACTCGCGTCGATGTTCATGTCCTCAGGCGTGAGCAACATCATCACCGTGACGACTGCGCTGGACAGTTATTTTGAAATGGCGGACGTACCCGATTACTGGGCGATGAGCGAAAACAAATCCTCAGACAAGGACATTTGCGGGACGCTTGAAAAAGCCTCCGCGATAGACGATTTCCGTATTGAGGAGTTCATCCGTGTGTCCCAGTCCAATATTACGCGGGTCGGCGAACCACTTAACGATTCCAACGCCAATCAGATATTGGTATTACAGAGCGACAGAAATATGGGGATGAATTATTTTCTGGACGATGAAAGTATTCTTAGAAGCGTGCCGAAAGGGAAAATTTACGCTACCCGTTTCATAGAGGAAAGCATGGGACTTAAGGCAGGCGACAAAATTACTGTCGAAATAGAGGGCGTATGCCACGAATTTACCTTTGCGGGCAGTTTCAGGGACGCTGTCTGCGGCACGGAATTGATGGGCATTAAAAGGTTTATCATGAACGGCGAGGAATTTGACGAATATATGTCCGATGAGACGATGAAAAATATGTACGGCGGGAAATTCTTATACATACACACCGCCAATCTTGACAAGACCCTGTCCCAGATAGCGGATATATCCGACAGCTTTACCTTTGCGAGTGGCACGGATACACTGGGTCAAGCCTATATTTTTAACATGATAATCTTGGGTCTTATCCTTGCGGTGAGCCTTATTCTTATCATCATATCCTTTGCGGTATTGCGGTTCACCATAGCCTTTACCCTCTCCGAAGAATTCCGCGAGATAGGCGTTATGAAAGCAATAGGCATACGGAACATAAAAATTCGGGGGCTGTACCTTACAAAATACTTCGCCATTTCCGTTGTCGGCGCAGCACTCGGCTTGATGCTCAGCTACCCATTCGGGAAAATGCTTATAAGTTATTCCTCGGAGTCTATTATAATAGACAGCAGCAATAACGGATTTGTAAACATTGCCTGCGCGGTTCTGACAGCGGCTGTGATTCTCCTGTTCTGTCTTGGCTGTACGGGCAGGGTGAGCAAAATGTCCCCTATCGACGCTGTAAGGAACGGGCAGACAGGGGAACGCTTCCGCAAAAAAGGCGTTATGAGCCTTGGAAGATCGCGGCTTGGCACGACGGCTTTCCTTGCCGCAAACGATATTGTAAGCAGTCCCAAACGCTACGCTGTCATTGCTTTTACGTTTTTTCTGTGTATGTCGCTGCTGATAATGCTTTCCAATGTCACGGCGTCTCTTAAAAGCGGAGAGCTGCTGAAATATTTCGGGAATGCGGACTGCCACGCCGTTACGGACATCGGTGACGAAACTATGAAATTTATGACCGTGGACGGACATGAAAAGGTTAAAAAATATCTTGAGGACATGGAGCAGACCCTTGCAGAAAACGGTATGCCCGCGGAATGTATGACGGAATATTATATTTATGCGATGATAAGATACGGCGAATATGAAAGCAAGACAGCTATACTTCAGGGTACGGGAACAACGATGGATATGTACGAATATTTAGAGGGTACTCCTCCCCAAAACAGCGGCGAAATTGCAGTGACAACCCTTTTGGCAAAAAAGCTGGGTGCGGAAATAGGTGATACCGTTACCTTGTCCTATCCGACGGGGGAAACGGCGGAGTTCATCATAACCGCTCTGTATCAGGCAATGGTCAATCAGGGCATATCCGTAAGGGTTCATACCGACTGCGATATAAACTATATCGCAGTAAGCGGCTCCCCCGGTACACAGATAAAATTTACCGACGCCCCCGACGATAAGGAAGTATTAAGCAGAATTGAAAAGATCAAAGAGCTTTATCCTAAGTTTTCAAGCGTTAAAACAGCGGGCGAAACCGTAAAGGACACCACCGGAGTCGGCGACGCCATAGACGCGGTCAAAAAAATGTCCGTCGTCCTTACGGTAATATTAGCCGCGCTTATAACCGTGCTTATGGAGCGTTCCTTTATCGCGAAGGAGCAGGCGGAGATTGCCCTTATGAAAGCCATAGGCATCAGGAACGCCAAAATATACGGACAGTACACGTTAAGATTTTTCATTGCGGTGGCGGCGGCTGTAATTCTTGCGGAGTTTTTGGGTATGCCCCTTACAAAGCTTTGCTTCGACCCTATTTTCAGAACCATGGGGCTTGAAATGGGCGTAGAATATATGCAGAACCCTGTGGAGATATACGCAGTATTCCCCGTTATCGTCCTTACCGCCACAGCCGTAAGCGCGTTTTTGACCTCTTTGTACACAAGAAAAATCAAATCCTCCGATACAGCAAGCATTGAATAATGAAAGGAAGAATCAATTATGAATATTCTCGAAGTAAAAGACCTCTGCAAAACGTATATCGCAAACAAGCGGCAGAACAACGTATTGAAAAACGTAAATTTCAAAATTGGCGAGGGAGAAATGGTCGCCGTTATGGGTCCGTCAGGCTCTGGAAAATCCACGCTGCTGTACGCAGTTTCGGGCATGGATAGTCTTACCGCAGGGGAGGTAAACTTCTGTGGAAAAAATATTGCAGAGATGGGCGAAAGAGAACTTGCAGACCTGCGCCTTGACGAAATGGGCTTTATCTTTCAGCAAATGTATATGCTGAAGAACCTCACCGTTCTGGACAACATAATCCTCCCCGCGGCACAATCAAAAAAGAACAGGTCGAGCCGCAGGCAGACCGATGAGCGCGGCAGAGCGCTTATGCGCAGGCTCGGCATTGATGAGGTGGGCGGCAACGACATCAACGAGGTGTCCGGCGGACAGCTTCAGAGAGCCTGCATCTGCCGCAGCATGATAAACAATCCCAGGATGATCTTCGCTGATGAGCCAACGGGCGCATTGAACCGTGCAAGCTCTGACGAGGTCATGAACGAGCTGCTCTCCCTCAACCGTGACGGTACGACGATTATGTGCGTGACCCACGATTCAAAGGTTGCCGCCAAGTGCAGCAGGGTGCTTTACATTGTGGACGGCGGTATCGTCGGCGAAAAAGAAATGGGACATTTTGGCGGCGGTGACAATGAGTTCCGTGACCGTGAAAGAGAACTGAATAACTGGCTTATGGAACAGGGATGGTGATACTTGGAACAATACTTGCAGGTGGTGATTTTATGACCGATATTCTGATTGTGGAGGACGATAAGGAACTGGCGGACTTGCTGACCGACTTCCTGCGTGAGGAAGGATATGTCGTATCAAGCGTGGACAGTGGAGAACGTGCCGTACATCTTTTTGAACGATATGGCGCAAGGCTTGTGGTGCTTGACATCAATCTTCCCGATATGAACGGCTTTGCGATATGTTCAAAGCTCCGGGAAAACACGGATACTCCCATATTGATTGTTAGTTCCAGGACGGGCAGGGAAGATAAGCTGAACGGCTATGAACTTGGCGCTGATGATTATATTGAAAAGCCCTATGATATAGATGTTCTGATTGCTAAAATTAAGGGTATATTCAAACGGCGGTATCAGCATGATATATTATCGGCGGATGGTGTGACGCTCAACCTTGCCGATAAAACGGCGGTCATTGACGGAAAGCCCGTGGAACTTCCCTCAAAAGAGTTTGATTTGCTGGCGCTTTTGATTGAGAATCAAGGAAAAGTTCTAAAAAAATCGTACCTGTTCGGCGCTGTCTGGGGCAGCGACAGCGATTCGGAGTTGCAAACGCTTCATGTCCATATCAACCGCATTCGCCAAAAACTCGGTGATGACCCTAAGAGTGCAAAGCGATTGCTTACTATCTGGGGCGTGGGGTATAAGTTTGTATGAAAGCTTACAAAAATCTGTGTATCGCAGTGATGACCGTATTTCTTTTACTGGCGGCGGCATTGAACATATTTCTCGTGGGATCGAAAGATAATAGTGAAGGTATTTATCGTGTTGAAGCCAGGCGGCTTGTGGGTGAGATGGCGGAGACGGGCAGTTATGACATTGAAAAATACCCCCACATTACAGGGGTGTTTACGGGTGACGACATCTACCGTTCCGATGAGCATTATCTTATCATAGAAGCGGGCGAAACGCTTTATCGCGTTGAATATACCGTCGGGAACAGACAATATGGCATTGCTGCGGTAAACTGCGTATTGGGTGCGCTGTTCCTGTTGCTGACAGGTCTTTTGTATTATATCCGCAGACATATCATCGTACCTTTCAACAGGCTGAGTGATGTTCCTAAGGAGCTTGCAAAGGGCAATCTTGCCGTGCCGATATCCGAAGAAAAAAGCCGTTTTTTCGGCGAATTCACATGGGGAGTTAACCTCTTGCGTGAGAGCATCGAAAACAGCCGCAAAAAAGAGATTACGATGCAAAAGGATAAAAAACTCCTGCTGCTCTCCCTTTCCCATGACGTAAAAACACCTTTGTCGGCTATCAAGCTGAATGCAAAGGCGCTTGCCAAGGGATTATACAAGAACGAGGAAAAACAGCGTGCCGCTGCCGAGAACATCAATACCCGCGCGGATGAGATAGAGCACTTTGTCAGTGAGCTCTCAAAGGCGGTCAGCGAGGACTTTATGAGCTTTGAGGTGGTACCCGGCGAGGAGTTTCTCAGTGTTATCATCACAAAAATAAACGCGAGATATGCTCCCCAGCTCTCCATGTCGGGAACAGAGTTTTTGATTCGCAAATATGATGACTGCATTCTTTCCTGCGATCCGAACCGCCTTGCGGAATGTTTTCAAAATCTGATTGAAAACGCAATCAAATACGGAGACGGCAGACGAATTGAAATCGGCTGTGATAAAATGGACGGCTGTGAGCTTATCACGGTGTCAAATACGGGCTGCACACTTGAAGCAAAAGAACTGCCGCAGATATTCGAGAGCTTTCATCGCGGAAACAATGCGGATAAGGCGCAGGGCAACGGGCTTGGGCTTTTTATCTGCAAACGGGTGATGTCGCTTATGGGTGGAGAGGTGTTTGCGGATATTCGCAACGGCTGCTTCTATGTGACACTGGTGGTGAAATTGGCGTAAAGTAAAGACCGCTTAGTTGAGGGGTATTCCCGACATGGTTCTTCTGTCTGCTTATGTGATGGAATCGGGTAACCGTGCTATCTTAGCCGCTTTCTCCTATGTGCCGCCAGTGAATATAAAAAACAGCGGCTTTGAATAATGAACAGCCGCTGGGCAGATATTTTTCTGATTATTAAGTTGTTCGCTTTTTGCGTCGGGCGGAAATCAAAACATACAGTGTGAACCATGTGACACAGTGGATTATGAGAATACCAATATCTTTTATCGCTGTTCCCATGTTCCCGGCAGACAGGGCCATAATGCCATCAAAAGCAGGCTGGGATGGAACGATGTTACAAATGATTGCCAGCGGCCCGCTCACCCCGATCAGGGAGCATACAATGGGCACCGCGATAAATACAAGCATGATGATTTTGATATAGACCACGCCGATCATCAAGCCCTCGGAGAGCTTGCCGATAAACAGCCCGATCAGCGCCGCTACAAAGGAAGACAGCCCGATCAGCGCAAGCATTATCCCAAAATTCTGCCAGGACAGTTGAAAGCAAATACACGCCGTTACGACAGACGATAGACTTCCAAAGAGAAATCCCACCACGACTTTCTGCATAATGTACTGGCTTGGCGTCATGGGCAAAATCTCGTTGATAAAAGCCACGCCGTCCTCTTTTTCGGAAATGATGTTCATGGCATTGAACGTACAGCCCATGAACATCGCGACAATCAGCACGGCGGGGATGAAAATGCCTTGAAAGCTTTCCAGAATGTCAGGGCGTTCCAACGTCAAAACTTTCGCCTGCTCCGTCCCTGCCCGCTGTTCATAGAGAGCTGGGAGTGCAGCCGCCGCCTGCTGAAAAATCTCCAGCTCGTCCCCGCTGATCGCAGTTTTAAGGCTGTCCGCGTCTGCTTTTACGCCAATCACATTGGTAGACGGTTCCTTGATGGCAGCGGTCAGCTCTTCCTGTGTCCCATAAGCTGTCACCGGCCCGTACCGCTCCAGCCAAGTGATTGTCTGCGGGGGCAGATTGTTTTCCAGTACGCCGAAATGCAGTTCTCCCAGGCTGGACAGGTCAATGGAACCCATAAAATTCAATGCCACGGCGACCAAAATGGGCAGCAGGAAGGTCATCAGGCAGAATTTGTCCCGCAACACGCTTTTCAGTTGATAGGTTAAACCTTTCACGCCTCACATCTCCTTTCCGATTTCCCGACGGAAGGCAAACTGCACCACCAGGAACAGCACCAGGATTGCAGCCGCAGCGCCGGCATAGTAGACCGGCGAAGTGGCCGACCCGAAATAGGCGTTTTTCAAGCCCATGTAAACATGGTAGAATGGGTGCCAGCCAATCCAGTCAAATTTCACCGATGTATTGGCGGACAAAAAAACAGGTGTTGCCGCAAAAATAGCGATAATCAGGTAGGCCAATGTGAATTGCCGAAAATCTTTCAGCAGCAGGGCGCAGAGCAAACCCAACAAGGCCATAATCAGCGACAGGATGGCCGTCTGGAGCAAGACGGCGGGCAGCAGCGCCGCTCCGTCGGCAAGTCCTGCATTCAACAGGGTGAGAAGTACCGCAAAGACAAGATCAGAGAGCAGGAACACCGCCAGCTTGGACAGGAGAAACAGGTTCTTCTGCAATGGGAGGATGGCGTGGACACGAATTACCCCCATCCCCTTTTCCCTGAACAGAACAGCGGCGATTCCCAGGAATCCCACAGCGGACAGTTCAAAAAACAGCAGTTCACAGGTGATTTCTTTCCGCGCCTTTTGTTCCGGCGTATTTGTCCCGACGATCTCCGGGGCGCTGCCGGTGGAAGGCCGCAGCAGGAACAAGGCATAGTCAGCCCGGTGGTGGTCAACGTGTTCCGCTCCCTTATAGAGTACCACCCGTACTTCCCCTGCGCTGGCATCCAGCCCCACGCCGTTAGCGTCGGAGAGCAGGGCGGTGTCCATAGCCTCCATGGACGGAACGGTCTGAACCAGAGAGGATTTTTCCGTCTGTGTCCCGGCGGGATCGTACAGATACACATTGTAGGGCGGCATCTGCATGAAGCGGATATAGCCCAGGTTCACATAGGCTGTATAGAGGGCCAGGAAACCGATAGCCATAAGGAAGAACTTACCCGATGACAGCATCTGGCAATCTTTTTTGAACAGGGCGCAAAATCCTTTTCCCATCAGGACAGCCCCCTTCCCGTATACTGGATGAACATATCCTCCAAAGTTGGCTCTTGGGAGTGGATGCTGATGATCTCGTCGTGGGCAAAGGGAATACCTGCTTCCAATTCCGGGGCCTCTATGTTTTTTGTTTCCCGCTGCCCTTGATACAGATAGTCGATTACAATCCGGTGATTGCTGTTTTTCTCTTTCAGACGCTTGGGCGTATCCAGGGCTACCAAATTCCCATTGGAGATAAAGGCCACCCGGTCGCACAGTAAATCGGCGTCTGCCATGTTATGGGTGGTGACAAAAACCGTCGTTCCCTTTTGACGCTCCTGCTCAATGATTTTTCGGAACAGTACCGCGCCGGAGGGGTCAAGGCCGCTGGTGGGTTCGTCCAGGAACAGCAGCCGGGGGTTGCTCACCAGCGCCCTCGCCATGCTCACCCGCTGGCGCATTCCCTTGGAGTAGGAGGACACCGGCTTTTTCAGAAAGTCCGGCTTAAATTCCAGCGTGTTCAGCAATTCCCCCACATCCCGCCGCTGCTCCCTGGGATAGAAGGAGGCAAAGTAGTTCAGATTATCCACGGCGCTCAAATTGGCATACAGGTAGGGAAACTCAAACAGGACGCCGATTTTCTGAAAAAATTCCTGGCCGCGGGCGGCGGAAATATCCTGTCCGAACAGGGAAACCTTACCGCCGTGGCCTTTTAATATCCCGGTGAGTATCTTTTGTGTTGTGGACTTCCCGGAGCCGTTTGGCCCCAGGAAGCCAAAAATCTCCCCATCCTCCACGGTGAAGTCCAGGCCGTGGAGAGCCTGCTTGTCTTTGCCGTAGGAGAATGTCAGGTTTTTGACCTCAATCACTCGTCGTCACCCCACTTTCCGCGCTGGCCTTTCTTCTCCTGCTGGCGCTTGCTCCACCACTTCATAAACTTGACCTTGAAAGGGATGGAGATAATCAGCGCTGCCACGATCACCAGCCACCAGTACCACGCTAAACCTAAGAACATAAAAAAACCTCCTTATTTGTGATAAGGAGAGTTTAGGGTTGCTGTGTGAAATTGGTGTGAGGCCGCTGTGAAATCCGTGTGAAATGATTCTGTGACAGGGATGGAGAAATAGAACCGTACCCCGTCCGTTTGGTTTTCCGCGCCGCAGGGTAAATCTTGCATGGACAGGATTTGCGCCACAATGGAAAGCCCCAGCCCGGAGCCGCCGTATTCCGCTCCGCTGTCCCGATAGAATTTTGTCCAGATTTTTGGCAGGTCACTTTCCGGAATGGGCCGGCCCTGATTGAAGACGGAAAAATGCAGCGTCCCATCATTCACTGTCAGTTCCAGGCGCAGAACGCCGCCGGGATACACATTTTTCTTGGCGTTGACAATCAGGTTGTCCAAAACCTGCTCCATGCGCCGCCGGTCTGTCCGCACAAAAGCCTTTTGCTCTGGCAGCTCATATTGCAGTTCAAAGTCGGTGTCCGGGGCGTCGATCAGAAGCCGCCCGGCTACCGTTTCCACCAGCTCTACAAAGTCAAACCTGGAAATGTTCAGACTTGCAGCCCCGCTTTCCAACGCTGACAAATCCAACAGGGTCACGATCAGTTCGTTCATGCGCTCCACTTCGGAAACGATCACCTGGGCGTATTTCTGCTTTTTGGCCTCGTCTGCCTCGTCCTGCAAGCCCTCGGCATAGGCCCGGATAATGCCCAGCGGGGTTTTCATTTCATGGGATAGGCTGTCCACCAGCTCTTTGCGCTCAGACAGGAGAAGCCGCTCCTTTTCCACGTCCTTTTCAAGCTGCGTGTTTGCATCCTCCAACCGTGCGAGAGCCTGCTGCAGATTTTCGGACAGAGTGTTCAGACTGGCGGACAACTCCCCAAACTCATCGGTTGAAACAAGGTCGCAGGGAGCGGAAAAATCCAGTCCTGCCATGCGCTTTGCGGAGGCGTTCAGCTTGTCGATCGGTTTCGTGATAAAGCGGTCCATAAAAAGGTCAATACCGATAATTAGCAGAAAAACAAACCCCAGCCAGATTAGAAAAGAAGCATCTTCACTGACCGGCAGGCCGGTGGAGAAGATGTAGGATAAGATCAACACAGCCCCCGCCAGCTTGGAGAGCATCAAAATCTTTTTCCGAACAGTACGGAGCGAAAATACTTCTTTCATGCCATTACCTCAAATTTATAGCCGGAGCGTATCAGCGTGACAATATGCCGGCCTTCGTCCCCCAGCTTTTGCCGCAGGGTCTTGATGTGGGTGTCCACGGTGCGGGTCGTTCCCTCGAAATCATAGCCCCAAACACGGTTCAAAAGCTGCTCCCGATTGAATATCTGCCCAGAGTTTGCCATCAGAAAGGCGAGCAATTCATATTCCTTGTGGGTCAAGGTGATCTCCTGGCCGTCCAGATAGACTTTGTGTGCGTTGGGGTGGAGCATGATTTTCCCGGCGGTGATCGCTCCGGCAGAAGCGGGGGAAGATCGGCGCAGGAGGGCGTTCACCTTTGCAAGCAGCACCTTGGGACTGAATGGTTTAGTCATGTAATCATCTGCGCCGTAGTCATAGCCTTTCAGTTTATCATCCTCCGCGCTTTTGGCGGTGAGCATGATAATGGGCATATTACTCGTTTCCCTTGCCAACTTACAGACAGAGAAGCCGTCCAGATGGGGCATTATCACATCCAAAATCATTAAATCCATAGGATGATTTTTCAGCGTAACGAGTGCATCTACACCATCATCAGCGGTAAAGCAAGTGTGTCCGCCTTTTCGCATATAGTCCGCGATAATGTCCTTCATGGCCTTTTCGTCTTCCACAATTAAAATGTTTGCCATAGGGCCTCCTGATCACTGGTTGATTTTATGTTCCCTTTCATTATAGTTTGCTTCACCTAAAAATGCAAGAGCGCCTCTTTTGCGCCATTTCCAGGGGATGCCTAAAGCAAGCAGGGCGAGTGTAGCCGCACTCGCCATTTTCGCCTTGCGAAAATGCTTGTTGGGCTTGCATCCCAAACCCGCAAGAGCATAATCAGCCATTTTGCGTTGAGTATGTCTGGCGACCCTGTGGTGTTGGAAGGGAGTTTTACTGACACGGACAACGCAATGGAGAGAATCCGGGCTTGGGGTAAACATGAGAAACGTAATGTCACTATAGAAAGCCTTGATTACATGGAATTGATCAAGAAATATAATGGCAAGCCGTATAAGGATTTAAACGAGGCAGAACATCCATGGCAATGAGAATTTTCTATGAATCAGATGCTTGTGAAAGACTCATACTGTAATGATATTTTGCATAGAAATGTACAAAAAAGAATTTCTGAAGGTATGGGGAAAGCAGGGGGCTATACCAGAGAGGAAAATAATGTACTTACAAAAGAAGATAGTAAAAATGGTTATAAAGTAAGATTGCATTTTACAGAAGATAAAGAGAATTGCTGTATGATAGAGGAATTGCAAAAGTTATTAGTTGAAACATACATAAATAATTTATTGCGCAAAGGAGAAAGATGATATGGAACCGGAGAAAAAAAGAGTGGGGTGCTTATATCGGGTAAGCACAAAGAAACAGGTAAACATAGAAGATGATATTCCTATGCAAAGGAATGCCTGTATGGAATTTATCAAAAAAAGGGAGGAGTGGGAATTAAATAAGGAATACATTGAGCCTGGGGTTTCTGGATATCATAAAGGGCTTAACGAACGCAAGGTTCTACAGGAAGTCATCAAGGATGTTGGAGAGAAAAATATTGATGTGCTTCTTGTCTTTATGTTTGACCGTTTAGGGCGCAAAGATGATGAAACCCCCTTTCTTCTAAAACGCATTGTAGAATGTGGTGTGGAAGTATGGAGTGTTTGTGAGGGGCAGCAAACTTTTGAAAATTCATCAGATAATTTGATGAATATAATAAGGTTCTGGGGAGCAAGCACAGAAAGTAAAAAAACGGCCGCAAGGGTAGACAGCGGAAGGAATTATAAAACAAAGCAAGGGAAGTTCACAGGTGGCATAGTTCCATATGGATTTACATTGATTCCAACAGGGCAGCTTGATAGGAAAGGAAGAATGATAAACGAATTTATAAAAGAGCCATTTGAAAGCGGAGTGGTACAAGATATATATAATAAACTGATAGATGAAAATATGAGTTTGAGTGGACTTACTGCGTATCTTAATGAAGATAGGAAGTTAAAAACAAGGAAGGGCAACAAGTGGAATACATCAACAGTTAGAAGCATTCTGAAAAATCCTTTATATAAAGGGTATATGTCATATGGGAAAACACGTATGAAAGAGGTGGAGAAGTCCCAAAACACAGATATTACAAAAGAGGATTTTCTGGACGTAAAGAAAAGGCAAAGGGCAGTTTCGCCGGAGGAATGGATTTTAGCTGAAAAAGCCAATCCTGATTATGTGATTGTAAGCGAAGAAAGGTGGCAACTGGCACAGGAAATACTTGCCAGAAGGTACAAAAAATATACCGACAATTTAAGGCCGATTGAGGACAGGACATGGAAAAGTCCGTTGCTGTTGGTAGGATTACTGGAGTGTGGATATTGCCATGGTAAAATATCCCCTGCGGTATCCTCACAAAAGGTACATAAAGTAAACGGTGAGATTTCAAGGTCATACACCGATTTTTATAAGTGCAACACGAGGGGGAGAAATAAAAAAATGTGTGCCGCTAAATCTTATATAAGCAGATATAAATTGGAGGCGGCAGTATTGGAGGAAGTAAATAATTTTCTTGACCGAGCGGTACAGATTGATTGTTCCGACGAGGTTATGAAAAATAAAAAGGTTCTCATGGGAGAATCACAAGCAGAGCAGGAAGGGCTGGAATGTCTGAAAAAAGAATATATTAAAACGCAAAAGAATATTGAACACTTTAAACAAGCTATATATAAGGCTATCATTGGAGAAGGTGAGTTTGACAGCAAGTATATAAATGAGGGTTTAAAGATTACGGAAGATAAGGCTACAGCGATAAAGAGAGAAATTGAACAGTTAGAGAAAAGCATTCAAGAAAAGCAACTGGCTGTGGATGAATACTTGAAAACGATAAAAATGGTGCCGGTCTGGAGGGAGGTATTTGAGGATGCGCCATTGAATGTAAAGAAAAAGTTGTTGTCAATTCTCATTGAGAATATTATAGTTACTGGTAATGAGATGGATATTCATTTTAAGATTGACATTGACAGTTTCTTGAATATATCAAGTGTTGATAACATACAAAAGAAAAATAATCAATCAATGGATTCTGATGAATCATATAGGAAAATGATTGAAGAAAAGATTATCGTAGAGAAAAAGGGATTATAACAGCTGAAAAGGCGGGGGCAGTCTTCCGCCTTTTTTGAATCGGCATATAGTTTTATTCGCATTTTGGTACACCGATTATGGCGATTGAATCTGGGGTCGTGGAGGCTTTGGGGTGGAACCAGTATGGGGGATGGAGAATCGGGATACGGAGCTTTGACGGGAAGCGGTATTATTATTACGCACATTTGAGGCAGAATTATCCTTATGCGGAAGGGCTGGAGGAGGGCAGCGTGGTGACGGCGGGGGATGTGATTGGGTATATGGGGCATACCGGGTACAGTACCACGGAGAATGTGAATAATATCAAGGTTGTGCATCTGCACTGGGGGCTGCAGCTGATATTTAATGAGTCGCAGAAGGAGGGGAATAATGAAATCTGGATTGATGTTTATCCGCTGACGCGGTTTCTGGCGAAGCATACCCAGGCAGCGGTGAAGGTGGAGGGGACGAAAGAGTGGGTGCGGACGGGGGATATTGTGGATCCGGCGGTGGAGGAGTATGAGGCGCAGGCTCCAGGGGAGGTTAGAACACCAGTGAGGGAAGATTCTCTGAAAAGGGATGAATTACCGGAAAAGCAGCCAGAAACTTCAGAAGGTCCGGAATCATAAATATCGTTTCTGCATATGATAAAAATGTAATTGCATTTTGCGCAGTTTTAAGGTAGAATGTAGTTAAAGAAGCTGTGAATCAGCGGTGGGTTGACACCTAAAATCTGATATGTTTTCCGAACGCAGGTGTCGGAGGTTGGCAGGCAACGGAAAAACCTGTTATTTTCCGGACATGGGTGCCGGAGGTTGGCAGACAACGGAAAAATCAACCATGGAAAGGGAATGTTTGGTGCTGCGGCATTGACATTCCCTTTTCAGAATACAAAATTAGTAAAGGGACATGGGGATGGACAAGAGAAGGGCAATTCAGATTATGGCGAAATCTGCCGGATTATATCATTTAAATCTTGAGGATCAAAAAGTCCTTTTTCTTTATGGGGTACCATCAGAGGTGAAAGGGCAGCTGCAAACAGAAAGAAACTTGCTGTCTGCTATAAAAACCCTAAAGTCGTGAAATAGTTACTCAAAACATATTTTGTACAGATAACCCATGGGGTATTATAGGCTGAAACCATTGATTTTACTGGATATATTGTCCTTTTAGTATTGCTTTTTATTTAAGTATATATTATAATAAGTATATACTCAAATAAAAAGGAGCATGTTATGCCAGCAAAACCATCCGGCCAGATCAAAACTTCCGTCATTAAAAAGCCTCAGAAGAATGGAGATACCTACATTCTTGAGCGCAGAACGATTTATGACCCTGAGAAAAAATACACAAAAGTGCTCAGCACCAAGCTGATTGCTAAAATTCCAAAAGGCTCTGAAATTCCAGTGCCTACCCGGCCAAAACGGGGCAAAAACTCTATTCCGGATACAAAAACGCAAATTGTAACGGCGAAAAGAGACCATATTGGAATGATGGACATCATCGGACATATAGGCTCCACATCGGGTATTGATAATGCGATATACTCTTCCACCGATCTGGCCACCGCACAGAAGGTTATATCCCTGGCCAGGTACCTCCTTGCCACTAACGGGCAGTCCTTCCCGGGCATCCTGACATGGCAGTATAACCATCCCCTTCCCTATGAAGATGGGATCACTGAGGATGTATACCATAACCTTTTTGTGCGGCTGGGGACCGATGAAAGCCTGCAGCAGAGTT
>NZ_CALPDH010000060.1:0-13947 GCF_943193215.1 Acetatifactor aquisgranensis
TTATTGGCTTAAAGATTCCGAGAGATTATCACTTTAAAAAAGGGGGAATGGAAAATGGCGTTGTTGCATGCAGACTTTTTTTCGGATGTACTGGGGATGTGCATGAATATGGATGTGATACTGCCCCAGCAGACTCAGGGACAGATTGGCATGGAGGGCAAGGGCGCGGAGGGGAAGTACAAGACCATGTACCTGCTCCACGGCATGAGCGATGACCAGACAATCTGGCAGAGAAGAACTTCCATAGAAAGGTATGTGAGTAAGCTGGGAATCGCCGTGGTGATGCCCACTACCCATCTGGCCTTTTACACGGACACCGCCTATGGGATGAAGTACTGGACCTTCGTCTCCCGGGAACTGCCGAAAATCTGCCGGGAATTCTTCCCCCGGATGTCCGAGAGGAGGGAGGACACTCTGGCGGCGGGATTGTCCATGGGCGGCTACGGTGCGTGGAAACTGGGGCTGGGAGCCAGCGATACGTTCGGTGCGGCGGCCTCCCTGTCCGGCGCGCTGGATATGGCGGATGACTACAGGAGGAACGTCGAGGGCGCGGATGAAGAGTCGGGCAGAGTCTCGCTCTTCCGGGGGATATTCGGCTCGGCGGAAGCACTGGAGGGTTCGGACAATGATCTGCTGGCTCTGGCGGAGAAACTTGCGGCGGCAGGGAAAGACAGGCCCAGGCTGTACGCATGGTGCGGGACGGAGGATTTCCTGTATCAGGGGAATCTGAGGGCCTGGGAGCATGTGAAGAAGCTGGGGTATGACCTGACCTGTGAACAGTCGGCCGGAGACCATCAGTGGAAATACTGGGACGAGAAGATTCAGGACGTGCTGCGCTGGTGGCTGGGGACGGATTTGGATTTACAATGAGGCGTGAAAAGATTTTCCAAGGCAGCCTGCGCAATCATGAGGCGCTTCCGCAGGCAGAGCCGGGATTGTGTTGTCTGTGCTGCCAGGCAGCATGGCCAAAGGCCGGAGAGGTATCTGGAAAGGCCGGCTTCAGAAAATGCGGAGGTATGAAAATATGGACAGAAGCAAGGAAATCAGAAAGCTGTGTGAGGAAAAGCAGATTCGCATGATTGATTTCAAAATGACGGACATCGACGGCCGCTGGCGACATATCACGATTCCCGTTGAGAGGTTCAGCGAGGACACTTTTACCTATGGTATCGGATTTGACGGTTCCAACTATGGATACGCGCCCATCGAGAAGAGCGACATGGTGTTTTTGCCGGACCCGGACACTGCCTTCGTGGATCCATTTGCCGCGGTGCCTACATTGACCATGTGCGGCAATGTATGTACCATCGGAGCGGGGGAGAACAGGCCTTTTGACCAGTATCCGAAAAATGTGAGTCTCCGGGCCACGGAATATATGAAAGAGGCGGGGATTGCGGACCGGATGGTGATAGGGCCTG
Organism: Acetatifactor aquisgranensis; assembly: GCF_943193215.1. Lineage (NCBI taxonomy): Bacteria > Bacillati > Bacillota > Clostridia > Lachnospirales > Lachnospiraceae > Acetatifactor > Acetatifactor aquisgranensis. The sequence goes on from NZ_CALPDH010000060.1 coordinate 1,419, forward strand.
AATTCGAGTTCTATCTGTTCGACAGCGCCCGTTTCGAGGTGACGCCCAGGCAGTGCGGCTACCGGATCGACACCAGGCAGGCGGACTGGAACCACAGCCTGGACACGCCGGGCAATAACGGCTACGAGGTGCCCCACAAGGGCGGCTATCATGTGGCGGCGCCCCAGGATGTGGGGTATGACCTGCGAAGCCGGATGTGCATGATGATGGAAGACTGGGGAATCCGGGTGAAGTACCACCACCATGAGGTGGGCGGTCCCGGCCAGATGGAAATCGAGGTGGAACTGGACGACATGCCGGCCATGGCGGACAACACCATGATTATCAAGTACATTGTCAAGAATTTGGCGGCACAGGAGGGCAAGACGGCCACTTTCCTGCCCAAGCCTATCTATCAGGAGGCGGGCAGCGGCATGCATGTACACATGCTGCTGTTCAAGGACGGCAAGCCTTTGTTCTATGACAAAGACGGATATTCCGGCTTAAGCCGGACGGCGCATTACTTCATGGGCGGGCTGCTGAAGCACATCGCGTCCCTGTGCGCCTTTACCAATCCCTCCACCAATTCTTTCAAGCGTCTGGTGCCGGGATATGAGGCGCCTGTGACGATTGGCTACGCCACCTCCAACCGCAGCGCGGTGATTCGGATTCCGGCCTACGCCAAGTCGCCGGAGACGAAGCGCTTCGAGCTGCGCAACCCGGATGCCACTGCCAATCCTTATTACGCCTACGCGGCGATATTGATGGCGGGCCTGGACGGCATCGAGAACGAGATAGACCCGGCGGCAAACGGCTGGGGACCTTATGATTTTAATCTCTACACGCTGTCGGAGGAGGAGCAGAAGAAAATCAAGGGCCTGCCCAAGTCCCTTGACGAGGCTCTGGACGCCCTGGAGGCGGATCATGACTATCTGACGAAAGGCGGAGTCTTCCCCCAGAGACTGATTGATGTGTGGGTGGCCAGAAAGCGGGCGGAGCTTCGGAAAGTGGAGCAGATTCCCAGCCCGGCGGAGTTCCGGATGTATTATGACCTTTAATTGCCGGGGGGCTCACAGAAGGATACACCATAATTTGGGGCTTTGATGGTTTCACTCGTTACCGTGATAGGCTATCGACGAACCATTTCTCGTCCGCAGCCGATAAGGCCCCTGTCGTGAGGCATGGGTAAATTTGGGGTGGTAACACGAAGCATTTGCCCTCGTCCCTGAAAAAGAAATTTTTCAGAGAGGAGGGCTTTTTTCTGGTTATGAGATAAATTTGTCAGGCAAACTGAAGAATATTTTGATAGGGGGAGCATGGCCTTACGCTAACGGCTCCCTGCATATAGGGCATATCGCGGGCCTGTGATGCATTTTGAAAATTGGGAAAAGGACGGGGAAAAGAAATCCATGAAGAAGAGATGGTTATTGTTCACGACAGCGTCCGCCGCCGGTCTCCTGGCCGCCGGGATTTTCCTGCTGCCAATTGCCTACTCCGCCGTCTTCCGGGCGGAAGACATCGTGGAGGAAGAGGAGGCCCTGCCGGAGAGCCTTGGGGCGGCTCCCGGGGATTTCATGGAGGCGTTCCGGTATCCTCTGGAGGAAGAGCGGGAGGCTCTGACCCGGGAGGATGGGAAAAGCTATGTGGAATACTGTAAGGAGGAATTGGGCTCCCGGGTGTACCAGGAGGCGTTCCGCCTGGTGGGGCTGGAGGAGGAAGAGCGCTTCTGGGAGAATCTCTGGATCATAAGGGAAGAGGGCTGTTATCTGATGGAAGCGCCGGTGGAAAGGGAGGGCGTGGAGTGCACCCTGTCCATGGCGATGAACGGCGACAGGCTGCCTTTTCTGGTGTGGCGTAAAGCCGGGAGGCGTCCCTCCGGGGCGGAGATGGAGGAAGCGGCGGAGGCGCTGGGGGAACTGAGCCGCGGGCAGGACGGCAGGCTGCGGGCTTATGTGGAGGAAATCGACAGGATATATGAGGACTGCCCGGACTACTGGCTGCAGGTGAACAGGCTCTATGTCTCTCTTTTGGCCCGGACGGAGCTCACGGAGGAGATGCCGGCCCGGATACCGCTGTGGGAGTGCTGCGTCCGGGGAACCTGGCAGGTCTGCGGGGACGAGGAGGAGACCGCGCTGGTGTGCGCCATGGGGAAGGGGAGCCTGGTGCTGTACTACGATGGGGCGGAGGGGGACTTCTGCGGGTATCGGTTCTGGCCGCCGGAGGGCTGGCGCTGAAGAACCGGGGCATATTGTCCGTGGACGGGCAGGGAAACCGTTTCCCGGAAATCAGGAAGAACGGCGGCCTCCCGCCGCCGACATGCACTCGCTTCACGCCTCTGTGAGTGCAGGAAGAGGGACGGAGTCTTTGCAGAATTTTTGCATTTTTTGGGGGATTTCTTATAAAGGAGTGCCGTATCATAGCCATAGGCTTCCGGAATAAGGGACAATACAAACGCAAAAAGACAAGACGGGAGGAGACTAAGAAAATGAGAAGAAAATACGCAAAGGCAATCGCAGCGGCCCTGATTATGACAATGGTGTCAGGATGCGGCAACGCAGCTTCCCCCAGGCAGGACGCAGGAGACGCCCGGGGGCAGGACGCTTCCGGCATGGGAGTGGGAGGCGCAGCTGCAGGAGCCGACGAGACTGGAGGCGCGGCCGCGGGCTCGCAGGCTTCGGGAGACCTGGACGGGGACGGTCAGACAGGGGACGGCGGGAAGCCTGCGCCTTTGGAGAACGACGAGCCGGAGGTATACGAGGAGGAAACGCTTTACACCCAGAAGGAGAACATCCTGCCGATCGCCGAGTCCGCTGCCGCCTGGGGGATTTCCTATAAAATCGAAAAGGCAGAGTACACGGAAAGCTTCGGGGACAGGAACCTGGAGCATCTGGAAAACTATCTGTCGGAAGCCCGGACCGACAGCCAGGGGAACCTTTCGGGGGATTATAAATACCTGTTCCTGACCATCACGTTCACCAACACCACAGACGAATTCCAGGACATCAACCGGAATGCCGGCGGAATCATCGTCATCGGGGATTCCCTGAATACGCTTCTGTGGTCGAACGATGTGGTCTACTATGACACCTACTGGGAGGAAGGGGGCGCCTATCAGTTCCACCACTGGGGGCTGGAGCCCGGCGAGTCTGTCACCAGCGAGGTGGGCTGGGTGATAGAGGGCTGTGACAGCATGACAGAGAGAGAAGGCGATGCCCTGGCGGAACGCATCGGATCCGCAGGGCCTTATGAGCTCTATTACCAGGTAAAGAAATATGACGGCGACAATGAGGGCAGCTTTTTTATTGATTTAGGCGTAAAGGTGGAATAGGGATGGGAAATTATCTGAAATTCGAACTGGACAGGGCGTTCCGCAACCGCCGCATGGCAGCGGCGCTGTCCGTGGGCGTCGCGTTGAGCCTTTGGCATCTGCGGGATTATGTGCTGCCTGTCAGGGGCTATGTCCTCAGCGGGGATTATCCCCTGTCCGCTTTCGGCAAATGGATGGGCGGAGAGAACTATTCCCTCCAGGCCGCCTTGTATTTCATGTGGATTCCTATCCTCTGCGCCCTTCCCCACGGCGGGAGCTTCGCCTTCGACTGCGCCGGCGGCTATGGGAACCAGGCGGCGACGCGCCTGGGGTGGAGGGCATACCTGGGGGCAAAGTATCTGGCGGTTTTCTTAAGCGGCGCAGCGGTTGCCGTGCTGCCCCTGGCCTTTGACTTTCTGGCGACGAACCTGTTCCTCCCGGCAGTGAGGCCGCAGGCAGGGCTGGGGCTTTTCCCCATTGGGGCGGAGGGGTTCCTGGGAGATCTCTACTATGCCCATCCCCTTTTGTACCTGCTTGTGTACCTGGCCATGGACGGCCTGTTCTATGGGCTGTTCACCACGGTTTCCCTGTTCGCTTCCCTGTGGACAAGGAACCGGTTCGCCGTTCTGCTGGCGCCTGTCCTGGCGTACCTGCTTCTCTATGGGCTGGGGACGACCACAGGGCAGCTGGCCGCCTGCCCCGCGGGATACCTGCGGCCCAGCCAGCTGTTCGTGCCAAAGCTGCCCTGGCTGCTGGGGGAGCTTGCGCTGCTTTTGGCGGCGGGGGCGGCTTTCTTCGGCTTCTTCCGGAAAGCGGAGAGGGGATTGCTGTAGATGATGAAAAAACATCTTTCCGGGAGTCGATTGAGAACTCTGATATGGTATGATTTGAACTACGGATATCAAAGCACCCGCCTGAAATGGCTGGGCGTGGTGCTTGTGCAGGCCTATTTTGTCATTTTGGCCTGCCAGTGCTGCTCCGCGCCGGAGACGCCCGGGGGGATGCTGGGGCATTTGAGCTTCCTGTTCCGGGGGATGCCGGAATATTTCGTGTCGGAGACAGGGAAGTTCGAGCTGCCCGTGCCCTGGCTGATGCTGAACGCCTGCCTGCTGTTCCTGACGGCCTCTTATCCGGCGGAAGACCTTACGCGCAGCGGCGGCCAGGCCATTGTGCGCGCAGACAGGCGCAGGGACTGGCTGCTTGGCAAGGCGGCCTGGGTGGCCTGTACCGTGGCAGCCTACTATCTGCTGCTGGCGGCGGCGCTGGCCCTGGGCGCTCTGGTGACAGAAAGCGCAGGGATGGGAGACTTGGCAGCGGGAGCTCCGGCCAGGGGAGATTTCCTGGGGCTTAGGGACTTCCGGGACGGCCTGTATGGGATAAGTCCGGAGACGCTTACAGGATGGGAGATATTCCTGCGCTGGTGGGTGCAGCCCATACTGGTGTCCCTTACCCTGTGCCTGACGGAGATGATGCTTTCATTGGCGCTGGAGCCTGCAATGGCCCTGTTCCTTACACTGGGGTACCTTACGGCTTCTGTGTTCTGGGCATCCCCCGGGTTTCTCGGAAACTTCTCCATGCTCCTGCGCCAGGACTTCCTGTCAGGGAACCCTGCCATATGCTTTCGGAATTGCCTGATGCTCTGCGGGCTGTGGAACGCTGTCGTGCTGCTTTTCGGCATGAGATGGATAAGGCGGAAAGACATTTTCTGAATCGGCACCGCCATCTGAGCCAAATCCTGTCCCGGCCGAAATGGGAAAGCCCATGAGAATGACAGGTTTTTGGCCCAAATCTAATATTGATAATAGGAAGAAAGAAGAACAGGAATGAAAATAACAATAACCCACGGATTAAAAGAAATACACGGTGTCAGGGTGCTGAAAGACGTGAACATGACATTGGAAAGCGGCGCGGTCTACGGATTTCTGGGAAAGAACGGTTCCGGAAAGACCATGCTGATGCGCGCCGTCTGCGGACTTATCGGACTGACGGAAGGAAGCATTGAGGTAGACGGAATAACGATAGGAAAAGGACAGGATTTCCCATCGAAGCTTGGGATGCTCCTGGAGACGCCGGTTTTTCTGCCGGACAGGACAGGGTATGGGAACCTGCGGCTTCTGGCGGCCATCCGGGGAGAGGCTGCCCCGGAGGAAATCAGGGCGGCGCTGGAGCAGACGGGCCTGGATCCAAAGGACAGACGAAAAGTGAGGAAGTACTCCCTGGGGATGCGCCAGCGCCTGGGAATCGCCTGTGCCATCATGGAATCCCCCGGGCTCCTGGTGCTGGATGAGCCATTCAACGGCCTGGACGAGGACGGCTGCCGCCTGCTGCGGGGCATCATCGGCAGACAGCGGGAAGCCGGCTGCCTTATCCTCCTGGCCTGCCACGACAGGGAGGAGCTGGAGACGCTGTCGGATTGGATCTACAGGGTGGAGGACGGCGTCTTTTCACAGGCCTGACCCCGGACGCGGGAAGCCGTGTGTCCGGCGGCCTGAAGATTTTGGGAGTCTATTCCAATATGCCCTCGAAATCTCAGGGAACAGAATCAGGCATTGGGTCAGGAAAGGTGTTATTCCATAGAAAAGGAGTGGGAAATATGATGCGGAAAATCATGAGCATAATGCTGCTGACAATTGCGCTTGCCGGAATCGGCTGCCGCCTGTACTGGCTCAACGCCCGGTACCCCGGCCCTGAAGAGCAGACCTATGGGCTGGGGGAATCCGTGCGGCTTGGGAGCTATACCGTCACTTTCTCAGGCTGGAGCTGGTCGGACGGGGAAATCCTCCATGAGCTCTGCCCGGGGTTCCGTCTCCTGCCGGATGAAAATGGGCAAGAATACCCCATCAGCCGGGAGCGGATAGGGCTGGCCGCATTGACCATTGAAAAAACCGGGACGGATGACGGCACGCTGGATCTGACCAGCATGGCCTTTGAGTCCGGAGCCTGGGGGAACCAGTTCGACATGGAGCTGATGTATCTGCTGAATCCGCAGCTGGGCACGCTCAGGCTGCAGATGGAAGAGGGGGAGAGCATGGAAATCCTGCTGCCCATGACCATGACGGATCAGCAGTTCACCCGGGAGCAGTGGAAGCGGATTGACGACAGGACGTTCTACGTGGTTCTGGACCATTACCCGCAAAAGACGCGGTTCAGCTGCGGAGGAGGCATTGGATAAGGAAGCGTCTCTTCGGAGGCGCTTTCCTTTTTGCGGAGTATTCTGTATAATGGATGGGGTGGGCCGGACTTTTTTCCTGAACAGGATGTAATTAGTTGGTTTCCGGCAGTTTTTAAGAGAGGGATAAGAAATGTCTTGTAAGATACTCGTCGTGGAGGACGACGTCAATATAGCAAAGTACATACAGGCATGCCTTTCCATGGGCAGCTATGAGAGCGAGATCTGCGGGGAAGGGGGCCTGGCTGTGGAGCGGATTTCCGGCGGGGATTATGACCTGGTTCTGCTGGACGTGATGCTTCCGGGGCTGGACGGGTTCCAGGTGATGGAGCGGGTGAAGGACTTAGGCATTCCGGTGATATACCTGACGGCGGTGCAGGATGTGGCCAGCAAGGTGCGGGGGCTGAAATCCGGGGCGGAGGACTATATGGTGAAGCCCTTTGAGGCGCTGGAGCTGCTGGCGCGGATCGAGTTGGTGATGAAGCGCCATCACAAAGCCGAGACAGCGTTCGCTTACGGGGACATCACGGTGGATACCGAGAAGCACATGGTGGAAAAGGGCGGCGCGGCAGTGGCGCTGTCTCCCAAGGAATTCGATGTGCTGGTCTTCTTCATCCGGCATCAGGACGTGGTCATTTCCAGGGAAAGGCTGCTGGCTGCGGTGTGGGATTATGCCTTTGAGGGGGAGACCCGGACGGTGGACACCCATGTGCAGCAGGTGCGGAAAAAGCTCGCGCTGCAGGGCCGCCTGGTGACCGTGCCCACCTATGGCTATAAGCTGTTGAAGATATGAGAGGCTGCCCGGAAAGGCTTGATGTGCGGAAAGATGCACGGAATAACGCATATGGATACACGGCAAAATTCGGAAAGGTTGGAACATCATGAGGCTCTGGCAGAAAATATTCCTTTTGACGTTGTTCTTGACTGCGCTGGCGGTCAGCGCCATTTCTCTGCTGCTGTTGGCCAGGAGCCACAGGAACACCCTTCTGCTGGCAAAAGAGAAGATTCAGACCGTCCGGGACAGCGCCGTGGCCGAGCTGGGGCATCTGATCCAGGAGAGGAAGGATGACAGCGGGCAGCAGCTGTTGACAGAATCGGATCTGGAGGACTTGTTTGTAACATTTTGCCTTTCATCAGAGGAATTCCGCAAGGGGGCGGACGGTGCGACAGATGAAGCCGGTTCCGATGAAACGACAGATGAAGCGCAGAAGAATGATATCGTCATAATGCCCTTGGAGACAGGCATCTTCTCCGCAGCCCGGCTTCCCCGGGAGGCGGGAAGCGCCGCCACCGTGCTGGTGGAGAAGGAGGGGATTCGGCGGATCAGCACCTACACCACGGCCTTTTGGGAGGGGCGCTTCTACCGGGTGGAGGTGTCCGGCGATGTGACGGATTTGTTCCGTCAGTTTGAGGAGGATCTGCGGTTCTGCCAGTGGATGTGCGGCGGCGTCTCCCTGGCCGTGGCGACGGTTCTGCTGTTTTCCATCTTGTGGCTGACCAGGCCGCTGAAGCGCCTGGAGGCGGCCACGGAGCGGATCGCAGCCGGGGAGTATGGGTACCGGGTTCCCGCGAAAGGGCATGACGAAATAGCGGAACTGTCCAACCATATGAACGTCATGTCCGGGGAAATCGAAGACAATATCAGGAAAGTGGAGGCGCTGGCGGCCAGCAGGGAGACTTTCATCGCCAATATGTCCCACGAGCTGAAGACGCCCCTCACCTCCATCCTGGGCTTCGCGGATATCATGACCATCAAAAGCCACATGGAGGAGGCGGAGCGCCGGGAGTACGCGGCTATCATCGCGGCGGAAGCGGGGCGGCTGAAGGCGCTGTCCTCCAAGCTGATGGAGCTGGTCTCCCTTCAGGGGGCGGAGCTTGTGCTGCGGCCGGTGGAGCTGGGGGCGCTGGTGGAGAGGGCGGCCCTGGCCCTGTCGCCTGTCTGCCAGGCACAGCAGTGCACGGTTCAAAGAGACCTTGAGCCGGTTACGGCTCTGGCCGATGAGGCGCTGCTGACTTCCCTGGTCATGAACCTGCTGGACAATGCGCTGAAAGCTTCGGCGCTGAAGGGGCATGGCCGGCAGATTGACATCAGCTTGAAAAAAGAATATGACAAAGCGGTTATAAAAGTGCGGGATTACGGCATCGGCATCCCCGGGGATCAGCTGGAGCATGTGACGGAAGCTTTTTACATGGTGGACAAAGCCCGCTCCCGGCAAAGCGGGGGCTCCGGCATCGGCCTTTCCCTGTGCAAGGCCATTGCCCAGGCCCATCGGGGCAGCCTGCGGATAGAGAGCCGGGAGGGGCAGGGAACGGAAGTGTCATTGATTCTGCCTGTTCCGGATACGCCGCCGTCTGAGTGAAGCCCATTGTAGAACTGCTCTTTCGGAATCGGGGGTCTATCGAAAGATTTTGCTCAAAGAGAGGAGGAAGCATCAGAAAATGAAAGAAATCATAGAGAGGATTTTGCCTTTGTGGGGCTTGGAAGCCCGGCAGTTGTCGCAGATTTATTCCTCCGCGTGGGAGGTGGACCATTCCTATGTAATGAAAGCGTATCGGGACAGAGACCAGCTGGAAAGGAACCTGAGGATATCTGAAATCCTATCGGAATGCCATATCCCGGTTGCGGAGGTAGTGCCCGCCAGGACGGGAGAAAAATACGTTGCGGAGGAAAACTGTTACTTCTTTCTGTCCCGAAAGCTACAGGGAAGCAACATCACGGATATAAAAGACAGGGCAATGGCCCGCAAAATGGGCTGTGCCATGGCGCGGCTGCACAGGGCATTCCGGGAATGCGAGAAAGAGATCGCATTCTGGGACAACAGTCTGCTGGATGAGATGAAGGGATGGGTAGGGGATCATTTAGCCAAAGATGAGTGGCAGATTGTGGACAGGAAAACCTATTCCGAAGCGGTGGAAACCCTGGAAAACGTCTATGACTGTCTGCCGAAGCAGCTGATCCACAGGGATGTGCATTTCGGGAATTTTCTGTTCTTTGAGGGCGAGTTATCGGGATATATCGACTTCGATTTGAGCCAGAGGAACATCAGGATTTTTGATATCTGCTATTTCCTGGCGGGGCTGCTGGCGGAAGAGACGGAGGAGGCTTTTACGAAAAAGGAGTGGCTGGAAAGCGTGGAAGCCGTCGTCGCGGGCTATGAGAGCGTGCTGCCCCTGTCTGCGGAGGAGAAGAATGCGATTCCCTGCGTGATGGAATGCATCGAACTCTTGTTCGCGGCATATTACCTTGGCATAGAGGACAGGAAACATGCCGGGGACGCATATGAGGTGTTCCGTTTTATACAGAATTGCGAAGAGGATATGTGAATCTGCCGCGGGTTCGTTCCCTCGCGGGTTTAATGCCCCGCTGTTTGCAGCGTTCAGAAAAAAGAAACCAGGAAGGGGCAATGTCATTTAGTTAAGTCCAACAGCATTTGCTCATGTGAGATAAAGAAGTAAAAGAAGTGTAAAAAATTTTGCCGTTCCCTGTCCGGCTGACTGCCGGACGGGTCAGACTTTAGTCGGACCCTTGTCAACAGGTCTTTTTATCACAGGTACGGTTTCTTTCATGCCGCCTATGGTTTCCGCTTTGGTGGGTGCGGCGTACTGGTAAATCATTTCAAGCTCGCTGTTCGTAAATCTCATGGCATTACCTCCTGTGGCTGTTTTGTTATCGTTCTTGTTCGTGTTTTTTCTGCTGGCTCGGTGCGCCCCTCAAAATCTGCCCGATATTGCCCTTGACGGTCTGCAATTCCCGGACGTTCTCTTTCTTCTCCCGGTACTCGTTGTAAAGGGCGTTTTTCTCCTTGGTAAGCTGCTCAATCTCGGTCTGCAATGCTTTGGACGCTGGCAGCTTGGAGATTCCCTGTGCCTTGAAATACCGGGCGGCGGTGGGGCGTGTTGTATCTTTTCATGGCTGTGAACCTCCTTTCGTGGGTGGATTTTTTCAAGCGGCGCAAGCCGCAAAAAGGCGGGCTCTAAAAAAGTAGCGGATTCCTCTGTGTGGGCTTCCGCTGATACCCCCGACGGGCGGGGCTGGGATTCTGCCGATACTGCGGCGGTATTTCTACCTCTGATGCTGCTAAAAATAGGCGCAAAAAACAGGAAACAGTTTCTTGATTTCCTGTTTCGGTTTGCTGCCTATTATGGGCGGCAGTTATTCAGTTTTCATGTAACTACAATTCGACAAATTAGAAATAGTTAAATTGTGTACTTCATAGGGGTAAACCTAATCCCGTCTATTTCTTGCTCATCAGATTGTGGCTTAAATCCCATATGAAGATAAAATGGCTTACCATATGGTGACGAATTTAAAGTAATCTCTTGTGGTACTGGCTTATTTTTTAAAATATCTGCCAAAAGATACTGAAAAATCGAAGTAGCTACACCTTGGCGATGATATTCTTTCTTGGTGAATACTAAATTGATATGCGTTCGATTTGAACGCATACCTATAATTCCAATTATTTTACCTTTATCAAATGCTGCATATATTGGACAGATACCTTTTTGACATTTTGAAATAAATTCATCATTTTCAACTATATCTCGCTTGAATGTATCAATCCCCTCTGGCTTATAGTCTGGGGCTTCAAACTGCAAAAAGACTTCTAATGCCAAAGCAAGTGCTTCCATTACTTCATTGCTATGTATTTTTCGTATTTCATACATCCTATTTACCTCTCAAAATTACGAATTGTCATTGACCTTATTATATCTTCTTTTTAGCAAAAATGATATAGGCTTTTCAATTGGTGAGGATGATTGTCTGACCGCATATCGTAACAGGGTATTCTTCATAGGGTGCTTCAAAATATTCGTCTGTTGTGCCTAAAGGGTAAAATTTTTCTTCTGTGAGGTATTCAAGGGATATTTCTTTTTGCCGCCGTCTGCTCCTGTCACGCCATGCGTTGATAGCCGCAAAGCGTATGACGGTCTTGCAATAGCCATTGAAAGTATACGTGATATGTTCCTTGTATGCTTCTGTGCAAGGCATAAATGATTCCCCCTTTCTCCCACATGGGGCGGTGCATGGTTTACGGTTGCATATTTATCATTCAGCTAAAAAAGGATTTGTGACGCTGCGCTTTCTTCCTCTTCATATTTTGCATAATCAAGATTCCTTGATGGATAATCTTGGGCATATTTTTTCAGGCGTTCTAATATAATATCATTCACAACAATATCCCCGCATTTTTCACATTGTTTTGCCGGAACATTTGTTGCTTTCCGCATGGTTCCGTGTATTTCAATGTCGATATTAGTGATGATGGAAACTTTTTTGCCGCCACACTTTTTGCACTTACTGAAAAACATATTTTGCCTCCTCACATTGAATTATTGTTTCTTATTTTCGTTTAAGATAAAGAACAACAGCAATTCGATACGAAATGAATTGAATCATACTGCCTGCCGCTATACCTCCAAGCGTTAAAACGATTGTGTGCGACTGCAAACTTTTTACAATTCCAGACAATGCGGATACAAAAGAAGGAATTAACACGAATGCCATTACTGCTACAAAAGAAATCAAAGACCACATTTTGGCTTTGGTGTAGCCCATTTTGAAATATAAGGGCATTTGTATTCCCGTTATTGCAGAAAAAACCAAAAAAGATAAACTGAATCCAAACATGATATCTTGTATACTAATCGCTGCGTTTCGATAAAACGCAAAGCAAAAATATAGGGCAATAACCGCCAAAAAAGTGATAAGATAGTTTACATACATAAAAATATATCGTCCAAGAACAATATCATTTAAACCAACGGAGACAGAACCATATAGGTGGTCAAGGTTGTTTTTTTCCTGTATGGCAAAAATGCTGGAAGCCTGCAATGCTACGAACCATGCGCCCGTAATACATAACACGGTAACAGAGGAACCCATAAATCCAAACATCAAAATGGCTGCTGCCAACGACAAATATGAAAATAGCTGTGATTTCATCGTGAAAAAATCCAGTTTTGCGACTTTCATAGAAGCTCTCATTTCTTTATACCTCGTATAATAAGTTTATAGCCAATCAAAACAGGCTATAGACTTATTCTTTTTGTGATATAGATGGCGGATAATT
>NZ_CALPDH010000061.1:0-13342 GCF_943193215.1 Acetatifactor aquisgranensis
GCAGTCCCCGGTGTTCCAGTCCCCGGTGTTCCAGTCCCCGGTGTTCCTGTTCCCAGTGTTCCAGTCCCCGGTGTTCCAGTCCCCGGTGTTCCAGTCCCCGGTGTTCCTGTTCCCAGTGTTCCTGTTCCCGGTGTTCCTGTTCCCGGTGTTCCTGTTCCCGGTGTTGCAGTCCCCGGTGTTCCAGTCCCCGGTGTTCCTGTTCCCAGTGTTGCAGAATCCCGTGCAATCTTTTCCTGTATTCACGATACGCAAGACTTCATCCCAAGGGATTTCACGCACAATCTGAATCTTATTGGTGCAGCACTTTGTATCATCGTTTTCAGAATCCACTTCACCAAGGGCAACAACTTCTGCAACCTTGTTTTCAGGATTGAAACTGTAATAATTGAAACAGTCTGCTGCTTTTGTGCAGAAGTGAAAGCCACGGGTGCAGCATATAGGTGAATCGCTCATTTCATAGGTCTTGCCAACCTCATACTGAAAGCCCCGACAAGTCCAGTCAGGATTGAACACTTTGAACCCCTTAACTACATTTTGAACATTATTGTTTTCCATTCCTTTATTCCTCACTTTCCAAATAGGCAACCGCCCTGTCATAGTTACGTTCTAACATCCTAAGTTCATCTTTTTCCCGTGATTCCTTATCACATACCGCCTTGTATATGGCATCATCCCGGTACATTGTGACCTGTTTCTTTATCAGGTCAGTGATAACCTTGGGTTCAAGGGCATCCAGTTCCCATGATTCGTCACCGAACTGGTCAATATACTTGGATGCTCTGCTGTCTGTAATCTTTGCCGGGTTCGGGGGCGGGTTGTATGTCTGAATCTGATTCATGGTCAGTGCCACACGCTTCACATACACATCAGCACCGAACAGTTCCAACCTTTCCTGAATGTCCCTTGTCATATCAATACCGCTTGGGTCATGGTCGCCCAAATGGATGATGATTCTTTTTTCTCTTTCTTCCTGCCGGATGAAACGCTGTGCAGCACTCCACATTTCTGACTGGGAAGTGTAACCCCTGCATGAAAAGTATGGTGTATCAAGCGGGCTGCAAGCCTGTCCAACAATGTCAACCAGTGCATCCTTTTCAACCCACACTTCAACATAGTTTGGTTGACCCTTCCACTTGTCAAGGTTGTATGAATACCTTGCGGATGCAATCACATCTGCCGGGGTGTCCCAGTGGCTTTCACTTCTAAGGTTGCGGGTTCTGTCCGTGACACTGTGCCAGTCAATCAGCCCTGCAAGTCTGCCGTCATTGATAAGACTTCCCACATTCTTGTAGCTGCGTTCATTGTTAGGGATGTAACCCCTTGCAACCAACTGATAGTAAACTTGTCTAAGGGTTAGTTCATATCCCTGTGCAGAATATTCATCAACCACCTGATTCACCAATTCAATCAAGTCAAGGCTTTTCTGCTGAAACCTGATTTCCTTGTATTGGATTTTTGGCATATCCTGCACCCCCTACACTGATATTCCTTCAATCTCTGCAAAGCGAATTGCATTGATGAAGTACGCCCAACGGTTTTCAGAAGTCTTGATTGCATACCCCCAAGGGAAAACCCCCTGCTGCAATCCTTTCCTTACCGTCCCCTTGTCCATGCCAAGGAAAACCGCTGCTTCTTCCGGCAACATCCGCTTGATTTTCCCTTCTGTACCTGCATCTTTTGGCATTACAACAACCTGTGCTTCTTCCTGTTCAAAATAATCAGGGGCAAGACCAAGTGACACTGCAATATCACTCTGAACTTTCTCTGATGGTGTGGTCTTGTCATTCAGGTACATACTGATTGACCCCTTGCTTTTCCCGGTCATCCCAACAACCTGTGCCTGATTAAGACCTAACTGCTGCATAGCCTTTTTCAACTTTTCGCTGAACTTCATTTTTTATCACCCTTTCTTTTATTCATCAGGGAACGCATTGTTATTGTACTGTTTCCTGATTCTGATTTTCACAACGCCTGATTCCAACTGGTCAAGCTGATTTCCTTGAACCGCTGACCCTTCTGTTTCAGCCCTTCCATGTATGCCATGTATTCCAGTTTTCCATCAAATTCAAGAATCTGTTCAATCCATGCTGCAACGATTTTCTTCAACTTTTTCACCTTCCTTCATAGCCTGATTCAAAAGATGTGCTGCAAAATCTGCCTTGGCTTGCATTGCTTCAATGTTGGTCATCTTGGAAATCTGTTCAACCAATGCACACGCATCAAATACCAGTGATTCATTCATCTTCATATCATTCATACCGCTGAACCCTCCTGACACGCTTTGAATTATCAAAATAACCTACTGGCAGATTCAACACCTGACACAACTTGATTCTGTATAATTCAGTTGGTTTTGATTTCCCATAAGCCCATTTACTGATAAGCCCTGAACTGCAACCAAGTTCCGCTTGCAACCAGTAATACTTGATTTTGTTTTCAATCAGGTAATTGTTAAATTGGATGTGGTTGAAGGGCCTACTGTAACTCTTGCCACCTTCTATTGAAGCCTGTGTGACAGCATTTTCCAAAACAGGAACTTCAATCACTGCATTTTCGGTCTGAACTGTGACCGTTGGCAATTCATCAATATCAGGCACAATGTGGCGTAAACAGTTAATGACATACCGCTGACTGTCAGGAACAGATGCCATGATACGGGCAGCTTCTAAAAATATTTCCGGCTGCATGACTGATACTTGTATATCCTGTTTTACAGGCTCAATTTGTTCTTTCACCCTGAAATAAATATCAACCAATTCACGCTGCACCTTCCACGCCAAGTCATCTGTGAAGGACTTCACCAACATCAAGTAACCGGATTCAGCGATGAGGGTTACATCCCCATTAGGGTTGAAGCCGTTTGGAAGGGTCTGTCCGAAAAACGGACGCACCCCTGAACCCTTCACTTTGAAGAAATCAACACCGCTAACAAAATGTTTTCGGTTATCATTGAAGCGTTTTCTTGCTGTTCCTTCTGGTCTTTGATGTACTGTGTCAATATCTTTGAAGGTGACAACTCGTTTACCATGCCATTCTTTGATGACCACATCCGTACCGCAAATGTTCATTACATCATTCACTCTTTTTCTCACCCTCTTTCTTTTTCTGCTTCTGCCTGTCCTTCATGAAAGCCATACCTTCACCAAATGAAAGAAGTTTTTCTTTTTCCATTTCAGACAGGTCAGGAATCACCTTTCCAAAAGTTTCAAGTATCTTCTTTTCTTTCTCTGACATACAGTCACTTCCTTTCTGCTTTGTTTTTCGTTACACGCTTTGCAGCGGATTCACGATGTTACCGCTTACGGTCACTATACCGTTGTGTGACAGATTCACTTGTCAATGTGCTTTGATTTACCATTCAGTCCCTATTGATTTGTGATTATGTTGCTATTATAAGTGTGTTTGTTGCTATTGTCAATACCTTTTTTGCAAATTTGTTGCATTTTGTGATTTTGTTGCTTTTTCTATTGACGGTGAAAGTTTTTAACTGTATAATTGGAAACAAGAAAAGAGGTGACTACATAATGAAAGACCGAATCAAGAAAATCAGAAAAGAACTTGATTTGACCCAACAGGAATTTGCGGACAGAATAGGAATTAAACGGGGCGGTGTTGCCAATTATGAAATTGGGAGAAATATACCTATTGATTCAGTAATTTCACTAATCTGCCGGGAATTTAATGTAAATGAGCAGTGGTTGCGTGACGGGACTGGGGAAATGTTCATTGAACAGACAAGGGATGAACAGATTGCTTCTTTTGTGGGTTCAATCCAAGCCAGTGCAGATGATTCGTTTAAGAAAAGATTCATTTCAATGCTCTCTGCACTGGATGAATCTGAATGGGAAGTGTTAGAGAAGATGACGCTTATGCTACATGACAAAATGGACTAGGCATCAGCCTAGTCCAAGAATTGCTTTGACATAACAGTATATCAGTTTCAAAATCCGATTGTCCGCTTTGTCAAGCAACTCAATAATTAGTTCCTTGTAGTCCATGTGTTTCATCTCCCTTGTAAAACGCACGTTCTAAAGTAGCGATATAATAATTATAGCAAACATATGTTCGTGTGTCAATGACGGAAAGAAGGTGAATAATGGAAATATTTCAAAAACGCTTCATACAGGCAAAAGAACAAAGTGGTTTGCGTTGGATTGATATAGCAAACCGTTCAGGGTTAGATAAAGCAAGCATCAGCCAGTACAAGAACGGTGTTCATACCCCTGAACCTGATGCCCTTTACCGTTTGGCTGTTGCCCTGAATGTCAGCATGGAATGGTTGACTGGTGCAGATGTTCCAACAGTACCAGTTGATGATTCTGAAATTCTTAACCGTTACCACCAACTGAATGACCTTGGAAAGCAAGAATTTATGAGGTTTCTTGATGATTTGTCATCACATGAACAGTATAAAAGGTAGCAGGTAACTGTTTGTTTTTTCATTTTCTATATTATACTTTTTTATAATTTATTTTTTTTTTTATCAAAAAAAGGACTATTAAAGAATTTGATTCTAACAGTTACCAACAGTTACTTATTAGATTTTTGCGGTATTTTATCAGCTACCAATAACAGCTACTATGTGATACGGAAAGAAAGCGAGGAATAAAGTATATGAAAAAAATAGTCGGTTTAATGATTGCAGCTCTACTTTGTGGAATATGTACTGCTTGTGGTTCTTCATCTGAAAACATACCCGAACCAGTTGCCATTATTGAAGATGTTGAACAGTTCAGCAGAATCAGCACAAGTGAATTAAAGAATATCATGGGTGAACCTGTTTCAGAAGAATCTTGGACTAATAAAACCGGTAAAGGTGATTTTGATGTAACAACCTTATCATATGACAAAGATTCAAACCATTATGAGTTTATCATTGCTGATGATTCTGTTGTCAGACTGACAATTTACTCAAACAGTTATTGGAACAATACGGGTGATAGATTTTCAATCATCAATGACAAAAAAGATATTTGCCAATCCTTTAACATTGAATTAGGAGAAAATGTAAAAAAAGTTACTGATAATAATTTTACTTATACACTTTCACCAGTTAATGATAAGGTTGCGATGTTTGATGTTCAGGACATAGATTCAGATACCTATGGTTTTGTCAAAATAACCTATAATTTAAACTATTTTGATTGAACAAAAATTGAACCCCCAACCGTTGCAGCGGTCAGGGGTTCGGCACTTAATCAAGCAAGGACTGAATTGGCATCCAGTGAAAACTTGAAAAAGGCTATGCGTCTATGATTATACCATTTCAGTCCTTCGTTTTCAACAGAAAGGACAGATTTTTTATGGGAAAAAGAAACCCCAACGGTTACGGGTGTGTAACCAAGCTAAAGGGCAACAGGCTGAAACCTTGGATTGTCAAAGTAACTGTATACGATGAAGAAGGTCACTCCAAGCAAGTCCCGGTTGCCTATGCAGAAACAGAAGAACAGGGGAACATACTGCTTGCACAATACAACAATAACCCTTGGAACATTGACCGGGAAAAAGTCACCCTTACAGTATTATATCAGCGTTGGTCTAAAATAAAGCTGCCAAAACTGGGGACTTCCCTGCAAAGTTCTTTGAAGTCAGCCTTTAAGCACTGTTCAAAATACTATGGAATGAAGTATAGAAGCATCCGGGCATATCAGATGCAGGACTGCATTGACAACTGCGGGTGCGGATATTCCACGCAAGGGGCAATCAAGAACTTGTGGGGGCATCTTGACCGCTTTGCCTTTGAATGTGACATAATCGAAAAAATGTATTCCACCTTGACCACTGCCCCGCCTATACCTGAAACCAACAGGACACCATTCACCCCGGAACAGGTTGAACAGCTATGGAAAATTAAAGATGATGACTGGGTGAACACGGTTCTGATTTACCTGTATACAGGTTTCCGGCTGACCGAACTGCTGAACATGAAAACTGAACAAGTGAACATCAAGGAATGGTATTTTCAGGGCGGTATCAAGTCAGCATCCGGCAAAGGCAGGATTGTCCCGGTACATGAAAAAATCAAACCCCTTGTTCAAGCACTGGTTGACCAAGGGAATGTGTATCTGTTCAGTTATCAGGAAAAGAAGATTTCACAAACACAATACTATCAGTTTTGGGGTGAAGTCATGAAGAAGATTGAAGCAGACAAGACCCCCCATGAAGCAAGGCACACTTTTGAAACCAACCTTGACAATGCCGGGGGGAATAGAAAATGTATTGATATGCTGATGGGTCACAAGTCAAAGGATGTCGGAAACAGGGTATACAACCACAAGACCATTGACCAGTTGCGGGACACTGTGAACCTGTTGAAATAATATTTTTTACTCTGAACCAGTAACAAATTAGAAACAAAGAAAGCGGGAAATGCCTAAAAGTCAAGCATTTCCCGCTTTTTAGAAATCATTGTACCATATTATTTATAAATTCATACCGTTTTTACGCATTTTCTCCGAAAAAGCAAGCGGTTGGGGGAACCTGCCCTTCTCTACTTGCCCGCGGTGCTGCTGGCCTACCAGGGCATCGCTTATCAGAAAGGGAACCTACGCCAAGATGTCCAGAGGCGTTAAGATTTTATCATAATTTTATCCTGCTGTTTCCTCCAGTCCTCTTCCAGCAGTCCGTAGAAATACAGGTCTGCCCAGCTGCCGTGGTTATCCCTGGTCTGGCTCCACTGTATGCCCTCGGGCCGCATTCCCAGTTTCTCCATCAGGCTGACGGATTTTACGGCATCGATGGCTTCCGCAAAAATCTTGTGGGCTTTGCGTTCACGGAAAGCATGGTCGATCACGGCCTTACAGGCCTCAAAGGCATAGCCCTGCCGCCAGAAGCTGCGGTTAAAAAACCAGCCTATTTCATAGACGTCCTCTTCGTACTCGTTGAACAGGATATAGCCTATCACTTTGTTGGTTTTTCTGTGAACCGCTGCTACAGCGCCTTTTCGGGCGATGCAGAAGGAAGAGAGGAAGCTCTGGGTCTTCCCGAGGTCGTAGGCCGGTTCACAGTTCTCCATGGTTTCTTCATCGCCGAAGATTTCGTACAGGTCGGGGGCATCCTTTGGGGTGAAGTTTCGGATTGTCATTCGCGGGGTTTCTATGTGCATTTTTGCTCCTTATTATTTATGTTTGGCTGTCTGCGGCGGATTAATGTTGCTGCTCTTTTTCATAAGCTTCAATTTGATATTTCTTCTGTCGGCAATCTTTTGAAATACCTCTGCCGCATACAGGGATTGTTCCTTAAGTGGCAGTGAGGGCAATTCGTCATTGGACTGTATCTGCTCTATCGCTTCTTTTATCTCTGAAAGGTCTAATAGATTGACTGCCACGCAAAAGAAATTTTTCCTACGTCCGTCATTATAGTTCGAAAGTAGGTAGGACAGGATTTGTGTTTTTTTCTGCTGCTCAAGATTATATTGCTCAATGCCTATGCTCCTCGCTTTTTCTAAATCTCCCTTTCGTCGCCTGTGGGTAATAAAGGAATCATATTCATCAATATGTTGATATTTTTCACAGGGATATTGTCTACACTCATAGCAATATTCAATCCCTTCATGTTCAAGGCTGCATTTCGCGATTTTACATGATTGGTTGCCGTTGCCGCAGCCACCACAGTGATTTCCCAAAAGCATGGGGCACAGGCCGCAGTTTAGTCCACATAGGGAAAATAATTGATTTTTTCGCTCAAATCCGTTCATAATATCAGTCCCCTCAAATATTTATACGTTATTTTCCAATGGGCGCATGATTCCGCACAGGGAGTTATGGAAGCAGACCAGTCACTGGGCTGGCCTGCTTCCATAAATCAGCAATTGCCTAATAGCGGCGCCAATACATGATGCTTACCTAGATAGCGGCACTGACATAGGACTTACTGTTGGTAGGGTTATCATAGCATGTTCAATATATAGCTGTCAATTTTCCTGGGAATTCAAAATTTTATTTTGTAGCCTGATAGATTTACTTCCTTTTCAGAAAGACATTCCAATGCTTTGGCCTGGAACAGGCTAAGGGTAACGTATTTATTTCATCCTTTTGTGTGGGTATAGGATTCCAGGAGAGGGACTGTGTTTTTTGTATGTCTGTTATAGCAGAGATATCAGAAGGGAAAGAAAATCCTTCATGCCTTGCTGATATGCGATTTTTTCCCATAGTGCTGTGCTCCATGTTGCATTGTCTAGAAATTTGTCAAGGCGCTGTTTCTGCTGGGGAGTCAAGTCACTTATCAGCAGGTCGTATGCTTTGGTCTCTTCTTCTTTTGCTTTATGGTATTCCTCAGTCTGGTGGACTTTATCGATTATCCTGTTTTCTGTGAGGGCCTGTGTTATGAGTTCTAAAATATTTTCCTGCATGTGGTTATTCCTCTCTTCCGTGTCTTACATGAGCATCCTGTTTCTCTATATGTAAGTATAGATACATTTGTAAGTATATGCAAGAAAAATTATGGGATTCATAATGTTTTTTGAAGAGGTGAGGGGATGGTTAGTTATGGGCCGCTATGGAAGACTATGGAGACACAGGGGATTACCACTTATACGCTTATAGAAAAGCACGGAATTAATCCCAGGACAATAAACAATCTACGGCACAATAGAGGCGTTACCGTCTATACATTGGAGCGTCTTTGCAATATCCTGGGTTGTACGCCGAATGATATTTTGGAGTTTATACCTGATGAATGAGCTGGGAAAAGAAGAGCTGGGCGCTCTTCTTTTTTGTATGCTATATGTAGTGGCGGGAATAATTTTGTAGTGTCTGCCAAGTTAGGGATATCACATAATCATGATGAAGTCTCCCTTTTTTGCCTGGTCTATGTGTTCTTTATACCCCCTTTTTCCCATGCCCGGATTGAAACCTGGAAGTCGGGCAAGCAGCCGATAAACGGGAACAGAAGGAACCAGCCAGGCCATAAGGGAAACGAATATGATATTGTGCCTGTGTTATGATTTCTAGGACATCTTTTTCCACGTAATCATTCCTTTCGTCTTATCTCGCTTCAGACTATATAGTCTTTCAGACCATGGTGGCAGGTCAATTTATACTCTAATTTAGTGACCTCATTTTTTGCTACTGATGCATGATGTTCTTCATCTACCTATAATCTGGGATAGTCTCTTGTTTGGCGGATTTTGAAGAGGTGAGGGAATGGTCAGTTATAAGCCGCTATGGATGACTATGGAAAAGCAGGGGATTTCTACTTATACGCTTATAGAACAGCATGGGATTAATCCCAGAACGATAAACAATCTGAAACACAATAGGGGAATTACTGTCTATACGTTGGAACGGCTTTGCAGTATCCTTGGGTGTAAACCGAATGATGTTTTAGCGTTTGTTCCGGATAAAGAGGGCTGAAAAAAGACTGTAATTGTTGAATAGCATGGCTATGGGGAATCTCCTTTCTTTCGTACTTTTATCTGCTCCCGGAATCTCCATGCCGTAGCTGTCTGAAAGCTTCCAGTTCTGAGTCAAGCTCATCTATTGTTTTGTCTAAATAGGAATATCCTAATTCGTCGTAAATGTCGATTCATTCAGATTTTCTGATTCCTAAAATCTCTGCCGCCCGGCCGTGGGAGATGGTCTGGTTTCCGTCCCAGGGAATTTTCAAAGTGCCTGGCCTCTTTGACATAGCCGAATTCGTCTCCCAAAAAGGCCGGCATGAGCCCTTTTCTCACTCCTTTAGAACGGCCCGCAGCTCCGGTAGATAGAGCTTCCCCTCCCGGTAGCTCTTTTCCAGTTCCGCCTGGAACCTGTCCGGCTGCTCTTTCCTCAGTTTCCTGAGCCTGTCTACCTCTTCCTGATGGTGCCATCGGCTGTGGAAATCCGAAGACCGAAAAGCATCATCCCTTGACCATGGGGATTCGCATTGAATCAGCTCTTGATTCTTCTCCACGAACCGGACAAGGTCTTCATACTCCTCTTTTATATATGGCAGCTCCTGCTCATCCCGCAGTCTCTCCAGCTCTGCTTTCAACTGCTCCATCAGGCTCTCTGCCATTTCCAGGTTCTGTTCAATCTTCCCCGGCAGCTCAAACATCCAATACTCCATCCGCTGGCAATACCCCAGCATGGGAATGGCTCCCATATAGTTTGTAAAAAACAGCTGATAGCTCTTCGTCCCGTTCAGGTTCCCTGAAACCTCAAGGCCATTCACGAAACGGATGACCCGGAAAAAGACAAGTCTATCGTACAAGTCACAGTAATTGCATCCGGCAATCAAATCCCGGGAGATTGCCGGATGCTCCGTTTCCTTCTGATACCGGGAAAAGTAGAAATCAAGGAACGCTTCCCACTGCTCCCCGCTGGCTCCGACAATTCCCATGGCTTGAAAGAGCGCCAGAAATCCGTTTATTCCAACTCGAAAAACCGTTTTATTGCCCTTCCCAAATCTCCCATGGTTCATATCATCCAAGTATTTCTTCCACGCCTGCTCCCTGGCTGCCCCCATCTTCTGCAGGACATTCTGCCACAGTGCCCTGACGGCATTCTCCATATCCGTCAGCTCGGAGGTGCCATTGGCCAAGACGTTCCAGACAATTCGGTCTATTTTCTCATTCTTTTCCTTCCTTTTCAGGCTCTGTATGGGCTCTGCAACAATCTCCTCCCACTGCCGCTCTACCTGTTCCACTTGCAGCTCATAATCCAACAGCAGCAGAAGCGTCCATACCTCACGGTTCTCTGTCCTTTCCAGCAGCTCTCGGAAATGCAGGATTCTCTGTTCCCTTTCCTCCTGGCTCTCCTGCTGGGGCTTTCGGAACTTGGCCAAAATCTCTGACAGGGTATATTCCTGTTCATTCAACACAAGCTTCAGGCTCTCCAGAGGGCTCTCGCCTATGCACAGCATCTCATAATAAGAATGGAAAAAGTGCTTCATCATGACCACATACATGACTGTCTTCACATTTTCCTTTCTGGACAATTCCTCGTTGGAAAGCAAAATCTCCTTCAGCTCCGACAGGAAAATCCGGACTTTGCGAACGGAAGCGGTTCCCCGGAAGTCCATCCGGAAATCCATATCGATTCCCAAAATGCGTGCCGCTTTGAACTGTCCCGGTACTACAACACCTATCCCGGACACTTCATCCCGTTCCAGGGGCGTCTCTGCCATCTTCAATTCTTCCCATAGATATTCCACTATCTTTTCATAGGAAATCTCCGTCAGGTTCACCGTATAGGGAATATATTTTTCCAGATAGTCCCGTTCAAAGCCCTTTTCTGTCAGCACTCGGCTGTCGTATTGAAACACCACATGGAGGTTTTCACAGGATATCTTCTCAGAGATGGCGAATATCTTCTGTATGGTGTCCTGCTGGAAAATCCGGTCAATATCTTCGAAAATAAGCAAGACCTTCCGATTCAGCTTATCCAGTTCCCGGCGGAAGCCTTCATTGGAAGCTGAAAGGCCTGTGTCGCTGCCCACCACCAGCTCCCCCAGCAGACTGATCCACTCATTCTTCCCCAGCAGATTCTTCAGCTGGCGGGAATGCTCCGGATAGACGCGTTCCTGACGGAACAGCTTCTCCAGCTCTTCCACGAGAATCAGCTCCACTGCATCCAAGTCACAGGAAAGCAGGTCAATCTGGATGACTGCAAATCGCTCCCGCAGCAGGGAATCCTCTTTCAGATGCTCCATCAGGAAAGATTTCCCCATCCCCCACCCAGCGTTGATGCCCAGGATTTCGAACTCCTGTATGTACTGCCGGATTCTCTCCATGTCATGCTTACGTTCTTCGTATAATCGGGGCTGCCTGGTGAGACGGCAGGGTTCCTTGGCCTTCTTACTACATAGTCCGGCGGCGATCAGGACTTCCAGGGCTCCCAGGGACAATAACGATATTTCCGGGAGGGTCATAGACCTGACGCGACAGCCTGTGAGGAGCTTGATCAGGATGAAGGCAATGGCGCTTCCCAGCGCAATCGTCAGGCTGTTCATGAGCCAGAACCTGTTCTTACGGTTCCCGTAGGACAGGAAGAGGGCAAACCAGATGGCATCGAAAAAGAACAGGTATAGAAGGACGGATGGATCGAGGATGAGGGTCAGGATGGAGATAATCAGGATTGTGTAGGTGAGATTTTTCAGGGTTTTTATGGGGGAGTGGATAATTTGGTTCATGGGGATTCTCCTGTTTTGGAACTGTCGGAAAATAACTGCTGTAATTTCTGTAGGAAAAAGCCTTGAAACACAAGGAAAACGGCTTTCAGCCCGCGGCAGTTATTTGTAGACAATTCCTTACTATCTATTTGTCATCTGTCTTTATCATTCATTCACGGCTAAGTACAGCGGTATATATTTCCTTGCTGGATATATCTTCATTCTCTCTGTAATATCCAGGATCCAATTCATTTAAAATGGTCTGTGTAATCATTATGTCATTGCCACTGCGCTTACACAAATCAGCGACTCCATATATATTTGAATCGATGACATGGAGAAACACATTTGTATCCACAAAAAGCTTTTCGGGGTAGAGCAGTTCACCCGCGAACATATTCGCCTCCTGCTCTTTCGTGTCTTTAGACCATGTATAATTTGTGATTGTGCAAGAGCCAATGTCCCAGTTCATGGGCCAAAGTAAAATTCTGGTGGCCAATAGGGCGTTTATAATTGATGCATATTATGAACAAACCATTTTCTCCATATCCTATAAAGCCTGACAGTTTTGAGATGTCTTCCCTGAACAAAAGAAGGCTAAACCTCTCTATGTATCTCTGGCTTTCAAGCAAAGAAAACAAATTGCCAGGAAAGTCTTCGATTTGAAAGAGTTCCCCGGCGTTATTCACTGCCCCAATCACGCTTTGTGTCATAAGATTCCCCCTATTTTACTTCTGACAAAATATCTGTCACAAAAGCAAAACCATTCATAAAATCCTGAAGCTTTGCTTTTACGTCCATCGACTTTTTATCGTCTAATCCTCGGTTCATGGATGCTGACAACAAATCCCTCTCACGCGCTTCTGAATCTGTAAAGAAATCCTTCTGACAGTGCAGTACGCTACAGAGCAATAAAAAATCAAATTCTTCTATATTTTCCAATGAAATTTCATTATTGATAATCGCGGCAACTACATCCTCTTCCAAAAAGGTCTTGTCGGCTACTTCTTTTACTGTCAAGCCTAATAAATCCATTCTATCCTGTACTTCTTTTCCGATTTATAGCATGGCAATACCTTCCTTTCTATTTTGATGCAGTAATGTATTTTTTTACATTGTACCAAGCCGCTTACGCGGCGGCAAGTTCTAAAAATAGTTTCTCCTAAATCCTCAAAAAAGTAGCAGTTTTTGAAGATATGTTGTATTGTTAAGTTACCACACCAAACAACGACATAACAACAAAAACTGCTAT
>NZ_CALPDH010000062.1:0-11313 GCF_943193215.1 Acetatifactor aquisgranensis
GGGCGTGAGGGGCGATATCGCCTTTGCACAGTCCTGTCTCGAAACGGGGAATTTTACCTTTTCCGGCTCGGCGGTCACTCTTTCGCAGAACAATTTCTGCGGTCTTGGGGTGACGCAGAGGGGCAAAACGGGGCTGTCCTTTGACACACCGCAGCTTGGTATCCGGGCGCAGATACAGCATCTCAAAGCCTACGCCTCCACAGATAAGCTGCGGAACGCACTTATAGACCCGCGTTTCCGTTATGTCACAAGGGGCTGCGCGCCCTATGCGGAGTGGCTCGGTCAGAAGGAGAACCCGCAGGGGAAAGGCTGGGCGGCAGGAGAAAAGTATGGGGAGAAGATACTTTCCATACTGAAAGCCGTTATGGACGAAGGGAAAGTGCAGTTCATGGAGAGCCTCACCCTTTCCGCACCTTACATGGTGCGGGTATCTATCCCCGATTTAAATATCCGAAAAGGCCCCGGAAAATCATACCCAAAGACGGGCAAGTTTACCGGCGTGGGCGTTTTCACCGTGGTCGAGGAAAAGGACGGCTGGGGGCTGCTGAAAGCCTATCAGGAAAAGCGCAACGGGTGGATTTCACTGGCATTCACCACACGGATTTAGAGGAATGTAAGGCGGCATTTATATAGGAAGAAAGCGGCCAGACCGCTTGACTTTACGGCCTTTCAGAGTGATTAATAGACTACCCAAAAAGAAAGGAGCGCAGACGGATATGGCAGATAATGAGGGAAAAAAACTGAGGGCGTCAATCTACTGCAGGGTGGGAAACCCAAAGGATGCGGGGCCTTATTTTAAAGAAAAATGCGGGAGCCCTGCGGGGCAGGGACGGAAAGGAGCGGATGCAGATGCGCATAAGGAAAGTTGCGATATATGCCAGGGTTTCAACAGAGCATGAGGCACAGCTTTCAGCATTGGAGAACCAGGTGCAGTATTATGATGACCTGATAGACAGGCACCCGGACTGGGTATTGTACCGCCGGTATATCGATGAAGGGATAACTGGTACCTCCATATCAAAACGGAAAAACTTCGTGCGGATGATGGAGGACGCAAAGGACGGACATTTCGATTTAATCGTCACGAGGGAGGTATCGAGGTTCGCAAGGAACACGGTGGACACCCTCCAGCAGACGAGGCTCTTGAAGCGGATGGGGATTGAGGTGTATTTCACCGAGGACGGTATATGGACCATGAACGATGAGGACGGGGAGCTTAGGCTGACCATCATGGCGACCCTCGCGCAGAACGAATCGAAAAAGACCTCCATGCGCGTGAAGGCGGGGCAGATGGTATCCTTCCAGAACGGGGTGGTCTACGGCACCGGGAACGTGCTTGGATATGACAAGGTAGGGCCGGAGTACGTCATCAATGAGGAACAGGCGGAAACGGTCAGGAGGATATTCGACCTGTACCTTGCGGGCAACGGCTACCATAAGATCATGAAACAGCTTGAAAAGGAAGGCCGCCGCACGGCGATGGGGAAGACGATGTGGCATTACGCCACTGTCGGCCACATCTTAAAGAACCGCCTCTACTGCGGGGAGCTGGAATACCGGAAGGAGTATGTGCCGGACTACCTGGAACAGAAAAGGGCGAAGAACAAGGGGGAGCTGGAGCGCGTCATCGTGGAGGGGAAGCACCAGCCCATCGTCACAAAGGAGGAGTTCGAGAGGGTACAGAAGATGATGGCGGAAAAGGACGCGCAGATGGGGCAGCGCCGGAAGAACAAGGGCGTCCATTCGGACGACCTCTGGCGCAGGAAGATGCGGTGCCAGTGCGGCCATGCTTTTGCAAAGACCAAGTGGCATACCAAGACGGACTTCATCACCTACACCTACAAGTGCTACGACCAGACCCGGACGGGGACCATAGCGGCAAGGCTGAAAAACGGCTTAAGCATTGAGAACGTCTGCCGTTCGCCGCTGGTGCAGGACTGGAAGATGTACACGATGGCGCAGAAAGTCCTCCACGCCGTTTTCGATGACCCGGAGGGAACGCTCCTGAACGCGGCGGCGGTGCTGGGGTGCGGCATCGCCGGGGTGGAGCAGTCGGAAGTGCTGCGGGACAAGGAAATCATAGAAGAACAGCTTAAAAAAGAGCGCGGGCGGTACGAGACGCTCCTCGATATGAGGATGAACAACGAGATACCGAAGGAAGTATTCAGCCGCAAGCAGCAGGAGGTCGGGGAGAAGATAGCGGAGTTGGAGCAGCGGATGGCGCAGTACGGGGACGTGGAGCCCGCCACGGAGGCGGATGTGAGCGGCAAGCTGGAAAACCTGCAAAGGCTCATGGGGCAGTCCGCCATGCCGGAGGATGGCGAGTTTTCGGAAGAGGAAATGGATAAATATGTGTCAGGGGTGAGGGTTTATGAAGACCGCTTCGAGTGGCTCTTAAACTTAAGCCCCGATGCAGGAGGGGGACTGGATGATGCCGGTTCCCCTGTTTATTTTAAGAAGATAACGGTCACGCCGGATGACGAGCGGGCGTGGTTCAGGAAACACCCGCAGTGGTCAAAATCCAACAGGTACGCGGAACTGGAGGTATGGATATTCATTTAAAACGAAAGAGGGACAGGGCGGAAGGGCTGTGGCGCAGCCTTTCCGTCCTGTCCGGCACTTTGCGGTTACAATTCTGTGGTCATTTCTTTTGCGTCTGTCGGCAGGCATTTCCCCAAAAACATGGCCTTGCAGTCGGAAAATCCAAGCAGATATGCAAGCATCCCAAACCGGGAGCCCAGCGCGTTCTGCTCGCTGACGTAGCGGTCAATCAGCAGCCGGATTTCTTTTGATAAATCCATCCTTTCCAGTTCGCCGGAGTATACGTCAGACTTTCGGAGAATCGCCTGGTATTCCCCGTCACCGCTTACAATGCCGTTCATGACACCGTTCATGCGTGTGTCCATGAGCTGGTATAATGCAGAATCTTTTTCCAATCAAATCCCTCCTTCCGTGGTGTCGTAGCTTACCTCTGTTTTGGCGGGATAGCAAGTGGAAAAATAAAAAAGCCGGAAAACCATCTTGTAGCGTCCGACATTTTCTGATAAAATATCCATACGGGGTACTGCCATAACGGGATAGGCGGTCAGTCCTTCTTCGCAGAGGGACTATCCCTCTGACAACGGGTAAAACCGGGAAAGGAGGGATTGCTTATGAGTGACTATGAACTGCTGACGGTTGTTCTGATGATTCTTGGAATCATCGTTTCGATTTTGATAGCGTACATAAACCACACAAAAAAGTAACCGCCCTCGGCCAAAGGATGCGGTTACTTTTTTAGAAACCAATTTCTAAGGGCTGACCGTCTATCGGCAGTATTCCCTTTTGTATTTTCATTGTAACAGATTCCCCCGCATCTGTCAAACGCTGCGGAGCGTTCCGCTGAAATCATTTTATAGCGGATTCCGCATAAAGGCAAGGGGTTAATTTGTCGATTTGTCGAATCGCAAAATAAGGTGGGGTAAATTCCGCACAGGTGGGGTAAAAGGGGTAAATAATTTACCCCAGGGGTAAAAGTCATCAGAATCTAACAGCGGCACAGGCGGCAATTTCCAAATAATGCCATAGGAATTTGGGTACTTGCAGGCGAAAGTATTGAAGAATGGCTTAAAATCAAGGTTTTTTAGGCTTGGTGGGGTTCATCACGGTGGGTGGTGGCCCCCCTTTTTTTGTGTTTCTTGATGCCGCTGATAGGATGGCGATAGGGGAAAAAATCGTACTATCAGGCAAAAGTATACTTTCACGCAAAAGTCAGGGGTTTCCGTGATAGTATAAAACGGAAAGGTAAAAAGGAGTAGGGTATTGTTGGTTTTTGTGGAAAAGGGTATTAGTTTGACGGAAAATGCTGTCGGTAAACGGGGGATATGATACAAACACGGAAACTGCTCGGAGTTTTTGTGTTTGTATATGAGTTTCCGTGATAATATGGAGTTTTGCGTGATAGTATACAGAAAAATTGAAAAATGATAGCGAGGGAAAAGAGGGGTGTTCAATGACCCTTTTTTCATTTTCAGGCAATTCATGAATTTCTTCATTTCTAAAATGCAGCCTTCTAATAAAATCCCCAATGCACATAAAACCGTTTCTTTTTATCCAGATAATCCGCACAAGAAATAAAATCAATAAATCTGAAAAATGAAGATATTTTACAAGACGCAGGAAAAAATAAGAGGTAAAATGGCTTTTGACAAGGAGGTAATCCACATGAAGAAAGAAATAAGGACAGTGGTATACGATGATGAATTGAGGATGGAGGCATACCGCTTTGAGGGAATCGTGCAGCCGTTTCCAAGCCATTTCCATGAGCATTATGTCATAGGTTTTGTGGAGAAAGGGGAGAGGGTGCTTTCCTGCCGTGACAGGGAATATGCCATAGAGGAAGGGAGCATTGTGCTTTTCAATCCGGGCGACAGCCATGCCTGTGTGCAGAGTGATGAAAGGACGTTTGATTACCGGGGATTTAACATTTCAAAGGAGGTCATGCTCGATCTGGCAGAGGAAGTTACCGGGAAACGGGAACTTCCGGGATTTTCAAGAAATGTTATCTGTGATGAGGAGATAGCCTGCCACCTGCATCCTCTGCATGAGATGGTCATGAAAGGAACGGGGGAGTTTAAGAAAGAGGAAACATTGCTGTTCCTGCTCTCGTACCTCATCCAGAATTATGGGAAGCCTTTTGAAAGCTGCATCCCGGAATGCAGACAGGAGATTGAAAAAGCCTGTGAATACATGACAGCACATTTTACGGAGCGCATCTATTTAGACCAGATATGCCGCCATGCGGGGCTTAGCAAGTCAACGCTGCTGCGGGCCTTTACAAAAGAAAAAGGGGTCACGCCGTACCGATACCTTGAGACAGTCCGCATCAATGAGGCAAAGAAGCTGTTATCGGAAGGTGTGCCGCCCGTGGAGGCGGCCATAAGGACAGGGTTTTCCGACCAGAGCCATTTTACAAATTATTTTAATCAGTTCATAGGGCTTGCGCCGGGGACTTACCGTGAAATATTTTCGGAAAAAGACGGGGACGGTGGGCAGCATGGGGAATAGGAGAACGGCCGGGCATCTGGCGGCGCTGTTCACCATCATCATATGGGGGACGACATTCATATCCACCAAAGTCCTGCTTACGGATTTTAAGCCGGTGGAAATCCTGTTCTTCCGCTTTGTCATGGGTTTTGCGGCATTATTTTTGGTCTGTCCGCACCGAATGAAAGGCGTGGGGCGCAGGCAGGAGCTGACTTTCGTGCTGGCGGGTTTGAGCGGAATATGCTTATATTACCTGCTGGAGAATATCGCGCTTACATATACGATGGCGTCCAACGTGGGAGTCATCATCTCGGTTGCGCCGTTTTTCACGGCAATCCTGTCACGCCTGTTCCTGAAATCAGAAGGGACGCTAAAAGCGAATTTTTTCATAGGCTTTGTGGTGGCAATGGCGGGTGTTGCACTAATCAGCTTTAACGGCTCCCGGATGGAACTGAACCCGGCGGGGGATTTGCTGGCAGTCCTTGCGGCATTTGTGTGGGCGTGCTATTCCATACTGACAAGGAAGATCAGCAGTTTCGGCTATCAAGTCATACTCACCACACGGAGGACATTCTTTTATGGAATTTTGTTCATGGTTCCGGCATTATTCCTTTTCAACTTTGAAATGGGGCTGGAACGGTTTGCGAATATGACGCATCTGCTCAATATCCTGTATCTTGGGCTGGGGGCTTCCGCACTTTGCTTTGTGACATGGAACCTTGCGGTAAAGGTGCTTGGCGCAGTTAAGACCAGCGTCTATATTTACATGGTTCCCGTCATAACGGTGGTGACTTCCGTGTTAATACTGAAGGAGCCGGTAACGTGGGTTTCCATTATGGGGACAGTTCTGGCGGTTGCAGGGCTTTTCCTTTCTGAATATAGCGGGAAGGGGAGTGGGAACAGTGAATGAGCCTGCGATAAGGACGGAGGAGCAGATCATCAGCCTGTTCCCAGACAGGGAAACGCAAGTCTGCCGGGGATGGGTGCTGAAAAGAATGGAAGGGCAGCTTTTGGTCTATCCGCTGTATTACAAATTTTCGGAAGGGGATATCCCGGAGAACGTACGCAGATGCGAGGAGATCAGCCGCCAGTGCGGGGCAGTGTGTGTTCCGCATCGTGGAGCATACCAATTACCGCCTGAGTTCCATCCTTACGGACAATGGGTACGGGATGGAAAAATGCGGCGTGGTCGGTGAATGGAATTTAACAGGGGATGCCGGAAAACTGTGCATGAAAAGGAAAATGCCGGAGGGATTGTTCTTGAAAAACGGGAACGGTGGGACGGAGTACGTCATGGCGGGAGAGATGGTCATTGGGATAAAGCGTCAGGGACTTTTATTCCTGCCGGATGGGAATCTGCCGGATATAGGCTTGGAGGACATCCTGCGGTTTGCAGCGGCAAATGGAATCGTAAGGATACTGGCAGATATTCCGGGGAGGGAAGAACTGCCGGAGCAGTATGGGCGGCTTGGCTTTCGCAGGACCTATCTCTACCGCTGTTATCAAAAAAATCAGGAGGAGAAATCCTCTGGAAAAGAGGGATAGAAAATGGATTTACAGAATGAAAAATGTGTCATGGTGATTGATGAGAACCTGCCGCTTGGCATCATAGCGAACACGGCGGCAATCATGGGCATCACGCTGGGGAAGCAGATGCCGGAGGTCGTAGGCGCAGATGTGTATGACAGGACGGGCAATGGTCATTTGGGGATCATTGAATTTCCAGTGCCGATCTTAAAGGGCAGTGTGGAGGTGATCAAGTCTATCCGAGAGAAGCTGTATGAGCCGGAGTTTTCGGACTTGACGGTGGTGGATTTTTCAGACCTTGCACAGGGGTGCAAGACCTATAATGAGTTTATTGAAAAGATGAAGGACGTTCCAGAAAGGTCACTGAATTATTATGGGGTTACCATCTGCGGTGCGAAAAAGAAAGTAAACAAATTGACGGGAAGTATGGCGCTGCTGAGATAAAGGATATACAAAAGCTAACCGCCGCATATGGTAGGCCGCCATATGCGGCGGTCTGCTGTTTCCACAGGCAGGTTTGACAGCAGAAACCGCTTGGAAAGCGGGGAAAACAGAGTTAATATGCTGACACGACGGTTTACGTTTCCCCTATATCGGACGAAAGGCGAAAAACTTTAGGGCTGATTTGGACTTTCAAAAACAAAAAATCTGCGATTCACGTAGCCAGATTAACCATTCACGAAGTAGGCGTTAGAAATCGCCCTTATTTTTCCGATAAGTTAGTTGAGGACTGGAGGTGGCAGAAACGATAAAAATTGCGGTGTGTGATGATGAAAAAAACATAAGGTCTTACCTCGTTTCGCTCATCAAAAAGCAGGGCGGGGAATACGGCATCACGGAATATGCCTCTGCCGATGCGTACCTTTCGGACGGTAAGGAGCATGACATTATATTTCTGGACATAGAGATGGGCGGCTCCGGCGCAGGCATGGACGGCATGGGGCTGGCAAGGCATATCCGGGGCATGGAGGCGCAGAAACAGCCCATCATCATTTTTGTGACAGGGTATGAAAAATATGTGTATGATGCGTTTGACGTAGGGGCGTTCCAGTATCTTGTAAAGCCCGTGGACGAACAGAAATTTGCAGAGGTGTTCGGACGGGCGGCGGGGCAGATCGCATCGGAGGCGGAGCAGCGGAAGAAAAAACTTGTGATCCAGTATGGCGGCGAGGGAAAGGCGATACCGCTGAATGACATTTACTACATGGAAAGCCGGAACCACAATATCATCCTGTACCTAAAAGACGGAAGTATGGAATACTATGCGAAGATCGGGGATTTGGAGGAGGAGCTTGCGGGGCAGTTCTACCGCATCCACCGGGGATACCTTATCAACCTTTTCCATGTGGAGGGTTACGATAAGACGGAGGTAAGGATGGCAAACGGGGATAAGCTGCTGCTTTCAAGGTATAAATATGACGGCTTTGTGCAGGCATACATGGATTACATTTCGGAGGAAAGCCTATGAGCCAGCCAGCGTTTGAAATAGTGAATAGCATATTGGATATATGGAAGATTGCCATACAAGCAATTATGTTCCTTGTTTTGTGGGCGGCGGCTTTCAGAGGGAAAAAAGGAAAAATGGATGGCATTGCGGCAGCGCTGTTTATCCTTGCCAATATAGGGATAGGATTCCTTCCGTGTGCCGCTTGGGTGCGGTATGGCGTTTCCGCTTTTGCAATAATGGGGTATGCGGGGATACGTTATAAAAAGCAGATTGGAAAAGCAGTATTTGTGATGCTCTCCTTTTATAATCTCCATTGTCTTGGCTATTTGATGGCGAGCAGTATTTACGAAAAAATAATAAATGTAATGATGAAAAGCCTAGATATGATGCAGGATAGTTATTTGCAGGAAATGTATCACTGCATGACAGTTGGGATGTTCTGTTTGGTATTTACTTATTCGGTATTATTTGTGGCAATGGTGCTTATTTTGTACAGACTTATGAAGGGTGTAACCATAATGGCGTGGCAGGATGTTATCCTGCTTTCCATCCTGAATTTTGTCGGGAGCATGATTGCAAACGTGGTCAACGGCCTGCTTATTGTAAGAATAAATACAGATGCTTTTGTGCTGTTTGATGAAAAGCCAGACCTGCTTTGGAAGATTCCCATGATAGCATTATGTATTTTTGCGGGAGAGGCCGCCCTGATTTATTTCTGGCAGAGATACCGCATCCTGCTTGCTGAGAGGCAGAAACATTTCGTGGAGGAACAGCAGGTCAAGGCCATGAAGATGCGTCTGGAGGAAGCGGAGAATTTTTATGGAAGCATCCGGAAGGTGCGTCACGAGATGAAGAACCATATGGCGAACATTAAAGGACTGGCAGGAGCCGGGGAGTATGGGGAAATAGAGGATTATATACGGCGGATGGATGAGACCATGCAGGAACTGGAATATAAGTATGTGACGGGGAATGCAGTGACGGATGTCATCATCAATGACAAATGCCGCAGGGCGGAAAAGGCGGGAATCCGGTTTGATGCAGATTTTCGGTATGGCGGGGAAATTCCCGTGTTTGATATGGGGATCATATTGAACAACCTTTTGGATAATGCCATAGAAGCCTGCGAAAAACTGGAAACAGGTAAAGGATTTATACGCCTTTCATTAAAGCGGAAAAAGCAGTTTTTGATACTGTATGTAGAAAATAGCTTTGACGGTGCTGTCCCTGTAAGCAAAGGCAGTCCACTCCCGCCTACAACGAAACAGAGTATCCTGCCGGGAATCATTACGGAGCATGGGATAGGGCTTGAAAATGTGCGGGATATTGCAGAGAGGTATTTCGGCGGTGTAAACATAAAAGTGAAAGGGGATGTGTTCCATGTGACGGTAATGCTGCAGCAGGGGGAGGTGGGGAAGGTAAGTAAATGACCTTGCACTAAATGAAACTCAAAAACAGATTAAAACGGAGGAATAAAAATGGCTATCAGTGGAATAGGACAGAATTATTATCAGAACAATGTGGAAACAAAGAGAAATACGAAAAATGTGAACGGTACGGAAAAATTCGCACTGGAAAAAACAGGCAGTACACAGGAACTATCGGAAGCGGAAGAAATGGAACTGTTCAAGAAGGAATTTTATGAAGACCTTTCTAAAGTCACCAATCATAGGATGGTGAGCAATGCGGCTGTCAATATCTCGGAGGCGGCATTCAAGGCAATGAAGGAAGACCCGCAATACAGGGAGAAGGTTCTTTCACTGATTCAGAGGGATTGGGGGGATTCCTATGCGCCGAGGAACTGTTCCGTGCTGATAACTGTCGGTGCGACCCTGAATGAGTACAGGGCGGATTCATGGCCCGTTGGCTATGATTCGGAATTTGATGTGCGTTCACAGAACAGTTTCTATAAAAGGACGAGTGACAAAAAAGACAGGCAGAAGGAACTGTTGGAAGAATATCTGGAAAAGCGGGCACAGTCTAAGAGACAGCAGCAGGAGCTGTTGGATGAAAAGATTGCAAAGGCGGAGCAGGAGAGAAGCAGGCTGGCAAAGGCGTGGGCTGGTGAAAGGCAGATGGCGGCGGCATCCAATGCTTATGATGCAAATGTCATGACGGAGATAGCGGCAGGCGGTGATTCGCTGCCTGGTTAATGAAGGGCATCATGCCCGGACTTACCGCAAGGGGGCATGGGCGGCTCCGAATGACAGAGGGCTGTAGGTAAGATTTTTTGAAGGAGGATGAAAATTATGTCAATGGAGATCACAAACAATTACAGTAACTATGCGGCAAATTATACTGATGCCGTGAAAAAGCCGGATGTCAGGGCGGCAACAGAGGTAAAGACAAGCAAATCAACAAACAGCAAAGACAAGGTGCAGGCGTATTATGAACAGCTATGCAAAAAATTTCCACAGATAAATTTCAACACAAA
The DNA here is from genome assembly GCF_943193215.1 of Acetatifactor aquisgranensis. Lineage (NCBI taxonomy): Bacteria > Bacillati > Bacillota > Clostridia > Lachnospirales > Lachnospiraceae > Acetatifactor > Acetatifactor aquisgranensis. Next base: position 10,434 of record NZ_CALPDH010000062.1, read on the forward strand.
TGGCGGCGTATTACCGAGCAATAGCAGCAGAGTCACGGTAAATCTTTCGTATGACTGTTTGAAGAAAATGGCAAATGATCCTGAATTCGCAAAAGAAATCGAATGGAATCTGTCGGGAGAAGTTGCTGCAAACTCAATGGTTTATGGGTGGGCGCAGAGAGATGGTGTCGTACTTGGCGGAAGGACTGTTACATATGATGCCAATGGCAACAGGCAGTCATCCTGTGGCGGCATGAGGACAGCAAATACAGGGAATGGAAATAACAATACTGATAAAATACAGAAGAAGTATAAGGAAGAGGAAGAACGCCTGTTAAAAGCCAGAAAGAAACGTGAAGAAAAGGAAAAAATTGCTGAAAAGCAAGCAGAGAAAAAGGCGGAGGAAGAAAAAGCAGCGGAACGTCGGGCAGAAAGAAAAGAGCATATGGAAAAACTGATGGAAGGGACGTACAAGGTATCTGCCATTGGCACGGATATGAAAAGCGTTACACAGAATATTGTTGCGGCGTTATCCGGCACATCGTCACCCACAGGGGCAAGTTTTGATATAAAGGCATAAATAATCCTTACATCCAATTCCGCAGAGGTGCATAAAACTTTGCCCCTGCGGATTGCTCCGGCATATTGCATGGGAGCGAATGTGGCTCTAACGACAGAGGGCTGTTACATAAAAATAACTTCTCGGAATCTCAATGAATGAGATTCTAAGCGAAGATTGACAACTGAATATCATGCAGGAAAAGAAATTAGAGAAAAATGGACATAAACATTGGACATAGTGGGTACTATGCCTTGAAAAATCTTATGGAATCGCTTAATATATCATTATTAGGCGGCTAAACCTAAGAATGATGATCTCTCGGAATTCTGATTGATCCTG
>NZ_CALPDH010000063.1:0-10268 GCF_943193215.1 Acetatifactor aquisgranensis
TAGGTTTCAATTTTACATTATTTCCGTGTGCTTTTAGGGGCATTTTTACATTAGCGAGGGTGCAAACAGTTGTTCTGTGGTTCTTTTGCCTGATAGTATATACTCGTAGGCAAAAGTCGGTTATTATCACGGAAACAGGATGGGAGTTTTCGTGATAGTATAAGGGTTTCCGTGATAATATACAGAGTTTCCGTGTTTGCTTATGATTAAAGCGGTAAAAACTATAAATGATCAATAAGGGAAAGGGCTGTTTCGGCAGTCTTTTTTCTCATGTCTTAAGATTTCACAATTCATTTCTTTATATTTCAAATTTCACAGATATTTTTATAGTGGTTCAGAAAATAATAAGTTGGAAAGTGGGAAAATCAGTTAATATGCTTACACGGTGGTTTGCGTTTCCCCCATATCGGACGAATGGCGAAAAACTTTAGGGGTGATTTTGAACTATTTATGGAAAAGAAAAAGATTTCGTTCCCTTTCAAATAGGGTTTCGTTCCCTCGCGGCTGACTGCGCCAAAATTCTGCCGATATAAAAAGTAAAGAGAATTGTCCGTGGGGAAGCTATGCCCATGGAAAGTGAATTGCAGGTGATGGGATTGAACATAGCCATATGTGATGATGAGGAAATCATCCGTGAACAGATAAAGGAACTGATAGAAAAAGAAATACCGGGCATATGTGCCGGATTATACGAGACAGGGGACGCGCTGCTTGCTGCCGGGAAGCAGTTTGACATTGTGTTCCTTGATATACAGATGGAGGGGACGGATGGGATTGAAACGGCGAAAAGGCTCAGGCAGAGGGATGAAGATACCATACTGATCTTTATTACGGGAATCAGAGAGTATGTTTTTCAGGCGTTTGACGTGGCGGCGTTCCACTATCTGCTAAAGCCCATTGAGGAAGATAAGTTCCGGGAGGTATTCCACCGGGCAGGACGGGAGCTGGAAAAGCGGAAAAGCAAACGGCGGGAAACGGTGTTCATAAAGACGAGGAACAGGAGTTTTTCACTGGAAAAGGACAGCATCCTCTATATTGAGAGCAGAGGAAAGAAAGTGGAAATACACACCACGGGGGAGACCATAGAGGCATATGCGTCCATGAATGAAATGGAGGGGCAGCTTGGAGGCGGGTTCTTCCGCTGCCACAGGGGGTATCTGGTGAACATGGCATATGTGGCGGAATATGACAGCGGGAGCATTACCCTGAATAATGGGGAGTGCGTTTATCTGGCAAAAGAGAAATACGGGGAGTTTGTAAAAGCCTATATGCGGTATCTGAGAAACGGGGTGGGTGCTGATGGCTGAATGGGTTATGGGATTGATCAGTGTTTTATTGTGCCTGTTTGAAGGGTACTGCATACAGTCCTTTTTTGGTGGGTTTGCAGTGCCAAAGCTGTGCAGGATAAGGAATGCGGGATGGGCTGCGGGCATTGCATGGATTGTGATAAGGGCATTTAGTCAGGGTCTGTTTTCAGATATGGACAGCGTATCGTTAATCATAGAACTGCTTTTTACATTCTGCACTTTATTTGTTTTCTGCGTATGCTGGTATCGGGGAAATGTCCTGCTAAAGATATTTCTGGCTGTCCAGTTCATCTCACTGCGGGAACTGTCATTCTGGGCGGGGTACAGCCTGCTCTATATTGGAAATGAGATGATAGAGGTACTGGTGCATAAAGCAGGTACCAGTGCGGCGGAATATCTGCCCGTGGCGGCAGGTATCCTGTCCTGCTTTGGGGCTGTCCTTGTGGTAGCCACAAAATGCGCCCTGCTTTTTGTTTCCACAAGAAAGATAGCGGGGAGTTATTGCAACAAGGAAAGAGGGCGGATGGGTAAGGAAGTGTTATTCTATCTGCTTCCCTCTGTGGCAGGCACGTTGGTTTCGGTGCTTGTGCGCCTGCTGCTGATCACCGTTACGGACGGCGCCCCGGTACTGTTGTATGAAAAATATCCGGTACTATACCTTATCATTCCTATGATAGCTCTCGTGCTGCTTGGAGCTATCGTGTTCAGTTTCCGTATTTATCAGAACATGGCAGCTCTGCAGGAAGAACGGGCGGAGAAGATCATACTGGAAAACCAGATCACGCAGATGCAGGGTTCAATGGTGGAAATGGAGCATCTGTATGACGGGGTACGCTCGGTCAAGCACGATATGAAGAACCACATGGCAGTCCTGCAGAACCTTATACAGAAAAAGTATAGTGGGGAAGATGAGGAAATCCGGCAGTATTTTGAGGGTATGTATCAGTCGGTGGAACAGCTTGACAGCAGGGTGCATACGGGCAATGCAGTCAGTGATGCGGTGGTGGGCAGCAAGTTCCGTTATGCGGCAAAAAAGGTAAAAGGAATTAAGCTGGATGCAAGGGGGTTCATGCTTTCAGATGCCGTTACGATAAAGGCTTATGATATGGGGATTATTCTGAACAACGGGCTGGATAATGCGATTGAAGCCTGCATGAAAATGAGGGAGAAACAGCCGTATGCAGAAGCCTATATCACGATCCGGTCTTTTCGGGCAAAGAATATGTATTTTATAGAAATTGAGAACAGCTTTGATGGTATGGCACTGTTCGACAAGGAAAGCGGCCTTCCCATATCAACAAAAGAAGATAAGGAGGTGCATGGAATAGGGCTAAAGAATATCAGAAAATGTGCAGTAAAATATGGCGGCGATATGGACTGTATTGTAAAAGGCAATAGATTCACATTGTCGGTCATGGTAAAAAGTTAATCAGCAGGAAGGAGAAGAATTATTATGAGCATTTTAGGAGTAAATGATATGTTGGCGGCATATCAGTATGCGAATAAGGCGCAGAAAAATAATGCCACAGGGAAAACCAGTTTTGCGGACACCGTAAAGCAGACTGCAGAAAATAGTTCCGCATCGCGGGAGGAGCAGTATGTGGAGTATCTGAAACAGCGATATGGCGCAAACGTGATGGTGAAAAATATCGGTAATGACCAAAGGAGTATTGACAACTTCGGCGCAAGCATAGCGGGGTATAACAATATTGTAATCGCTCCAAATATTTTAGAGAAGATGGCAAACGACCCGGAGAAAGCAGCCCATTATGAAAAAATAATCCAGAAAGGGCTCGATGACCTTCCAAGATGTAAGGCGGAAATGTCAATGAATGGATTCGAGATGTCTTCTTATGCCGTGAGTATTGATGAAAAAGGTGTGGGGTATGTATATGTGACCGGGGATCTGAAACCGGAAGTGCGGGCAAAGATTGAAGCAAAGGTGAGAGCAGAACAGGCGGCAAAACGGGCAAGACGGGTGCGGTATCAGGAGCTTGCCGAGGAAGCAGCGGCGGAGCGCAGAGAACGGACAGAGCTGCAATATCATAAACAGCTTATGGAAGATGCCCTGAAAAAAAGTGGTTTTGATACGGCTGTAAACTATCACTTCATCAGCCGGTCACAGGTGTCGGCGGCGGCAATGGCTTATGAAAGTGCGATTGGTGCATACAGCAGTAATGTGTTGGGAAATATCTGATAACTGTACTAATGTTATAAAATTTGAAGTAAAACAGGATATGCCCGGACTTACCACAAGGGGGCATGGGCGGCTCTGAATGACAGAGGAGCTGTTAATAAAATATTGATAACAATGGAGGATATAGGATGTCGGTAGCAGGAATTAACGGAACAGCAAATTACCCTGTCTATACACCGGGTAAGGCAACAGGGAAAGTATCAAATAACAACTTTAGCCAACAGATTAACCATGCAAAAGCAGGAAATGTACATACTTTTGCGGACACCGTAAAGCAGACTACGGGAAGCGATTCTGTGTCGCGGACGGAAGCATACAAAGATTATCTGAAACAAAAATATGGAAATGTGCGGTATGAAAGCATCGGGAGAGACCAGAAAAGCCTTGATCGGGCAGGAAAGAGTATGAGTGGCAATGATGTTGTAATAGCACCGAACATTTTGAAACAGATGGCAAATGACCCGGAAAAAGCAGCTTACTATGAGGGCAAGATTGATGATTTCTTTAATGCAACTCCAATGTTGAAGGCATCATTTGCGGCACGGGGGCTTGATTATCAGCCGTGTGGGGTAGTTGTACATGAGGATGGAAATGTTACCTATATCGGTGGTTGCGCAGATTCTCCAGAACGTGTGGCAGAAGTGAATGCCATCAATAAAGCAAAACGGGAGAAAGCGGCGGCACAAAGGAGGGAAAGTCTGGAACGCAGTCAGGAAGCAGCGGCGGAGCGCAGAGAACGGACAGAGCTGCAATATCATAAACAGCTTATGGAAGATGCTCTGAAAAAAGTGGCCTCGATACGGCTGTAAACTATCATTTCATCAGCCGGTCACAGGTGTCGGCGGCAGCAATGGCTTATGAAAGTACGATTGGTGCATACAGCAGTAATGTGTTGGGAAATATCTGATAACTGTACTAATGTTATAAAATTTGAAGTAAGGAAGATCATGCCCGGACTTACCGCAAGGGGGCATGGGCGGTTCCGAATGACAGAGGGGCTGCAGATAAGATTTTTGGAAGGAGGAAAGATGTCAATGAATGTAAACGGCATAAACAATGGCGCTTATATGACCGTTCAAAAAGGGAGAGTCCCAAAATTAAGGAATGAATCATCCAATTTTCAGAACAGCTTTAACGGAGTACATACTCTTGTAATGGGCGGCCTGTGTTCAAGGGGATTGGCCGATGGCGGCTGTGTCACAGTTTATAAGGCAGAGGGGTATAGTGCTGAAAATCCAATCATGCGGGTTGTCACCAGGGCGGCGGACGGGCAGGAGCATGAGCAGTTGATCTACCCTGCAAAGGTAGACCCGGCAAGTGCGACAAGAACGGAAATAGATGCGCTGGCGGCGTACTTGGTGGACGAGAAGAAACTGGACGGCATGGCTGCATTAAGGATAGGGGCAGGGGCGGAAAAGGGGACAGAAAGTTTTTCCACCGCTTTTGCTGAAAAGAAGAATTTCTATGCCATTGCGGAAGAAATGATGAAGATGCAGTATGAATGCCGCAATCTTGCGGGCTATGCATCGTATCAGAAAATTCTAAGCGCGTTTGATGCGTTTATGGATAAAGGCTGAAACCGGGCAGCACATTGGTATACAGATATATTCTTTACATCTTATTCCGCACAGGCGCATAATGCTTTGCCTCTGCGGTCTGCCCGGAGGCGAGGGGCGGATGTAGGTGATAAGAGAAATGAAACTTTTTTGGAGGCTGGCTCGTATTATTAGCGGATGGTAGCGAAAGGGGGTGTTTGTCATGAAGTTTGGCAGGGGAGGCTAGGCGGTATGTCTGCATGATGGGATGAACTGCTCGGACTTAATATGAGAGAGCAGAGGCGGCTTTGAACGAGAGAGGAGCTGCTATCAAAATAATTGATGACAATGGAGGATTTGAAAAATGAACGTAAATGGAATAGGACAGAATTATTATCAGAACAATGTATCAGCGAATAGATACAATAGGAGCAGGGCAGGACAGTTCTACCCGCAGAAACAGGCGGCAGAGGAATCCGCTCCCGGAAGTGCAAGGCAGAATGCCAATGTGCAGGATATATATGACGCACTTAAATCAACAAATCCAATAATGGGGCAGGAGGAAAACACCGTATCAAATGACAGCGGGCTGACAGTGTGGTATGGCGATAAGACCTTGGAAGAATGGGCGGCAACAGACCCGAAATATACGGACAAAGCAACAGGTTTTTCATGGTATGTCAGGGATGGGAAGCACCCTTATATGACGGGGGAGGATGCTAAGAAATTTAAGGAAATGTGCAAGGAAACGGGAGAGTCGTGGCTGAAAAAGTTTGCGGAAATGACAGGAACGATACAGTACCTTGATGACAATACAACTGCCTATGTGGGAACAAACGGTACAGCGATTAAATCAAAGGACGGAAAGGAACTGTTTATAGATACGTCATCCATGACTTATGACATGATCATGAATATGTTCAGTAATCGGCCCAAAAGCGGGAACTATTTTGACAGCTCATATTGGCAGAAAAATATCCAGAAAGCTATGTTTTCTGTAGAACAGTGATGCTTTACATATTCAGACTGACACGGTGTAGCTGGGGGTGGAAACATATCACCCCCAGCCACAATATTGAATAAATGACAATAGCGGAGGATTTGAAAAAATGAATGTAAATGGAATAGGGACAGCAGGATATCAGGCATGGCAGGGAACAAGAAAGGCACAGCAGAATGCGGTAAAAAGGTGTTTTGCGGAGCAGGTAAACAATGTGGCAGATACTCCAAAAGTCTATAATATTTTTACAGATGAAGATATGTTGTGGACAGGAGGGAACGGCACAGGGCTGTCTTATTATCTTAAGTATGCGGAAGATTCAACAGAGGATGATCCGACAATCATTGCAAAAGGTGTTGATGAGAATGGGAATGAATTTGAAAAAACCATACATATCAACGAGATAAATCCCAAGTCAGCGACTGTTGTGGAGATGCGTGCTTTGGAAGCACATATGGGGGTAAAGAAGCTGGGGGGATTTACTTCCCTTCCGATGGAAGCCGGGGCTATGGGATTAAATGACAGGACAGATTTCATGGATATGTTCCAGAAGCAGATCGGCGACATGAAGCTGTTGCTCCAGAAAAAGACGGCGGCATATTATCAGTACAGTATGCAGGCATATTGGGATTTTATGAATAAGAAATAAATTCCATCGGCTGAATATCTCCAATAAGCCACAGCCTGACAAGGCAGGGAAGGCATCCCTGGCTTTCCGGCAGATTGGGGAAATTGAGGAGTAGGGAGAGGAGGTGAGGGCCGGTATGGGATTTGACAGGGGAAGTTAGTTGGCATGTCTGCATGGAGGCAATGAACTGTTCGGACTCATTACGAGAGAGCAGAGGCGGCTCTGACCGACAGAGGAGCTGCCATAAAAAAGAAATGGAGGACTGAAATGGGCATTAACGGAATAGGAACAGCGGGATATCCGCTGACAGGATACACTGCAAGAAAGACAGGAAGAAGCGCGGAATCCGGGGCTGTGGGATTCATGGAAACGGTGGAAGAAAAGGCGGCGCAGGGAAAGGCAGCCGACCAGGATGAGAAAGCCTTTGAGATGGTTGGCCCGAACGCCCCGCAGGAAGTGAAGGATGCGTGGATGGAGGCGGCGAAAGAAGTAAATGCGAATGGCATGGGGATCCGGGGCAACGGAATGATGAGCCACATATCGCAGATGATGGTGCAGAGGCTTAATAAACAGCTTAAGGGTGAAACGGAGAATTTTGACATCCTTGGAAGCACGGTGGAATCTGCGATCCAGGCAACGAAAGAGGCGCTGTACGATTTGGAGCATCCAAGGGTATATACGCCCAGGAGCATAGAGGTCCAGCAGGCCCGCATCAAAGAAGGAGAATTTTACAGGGCGTTTTTGGAGAAGCTGGAGAAATTGTAGGATATATTATGGCACAGAAGGAAAGCATCTTGGGTGCTGATGCGACTCTGGAATGACAGGTGTGTGGCTGTTTGATAACTAATTGACAATAATGGAGGATGATCTGACAATGGGAATAACTAATGTAAATGAACAAGGTTCCGCATATGGAGCGGCTTTCAGAAATAAGCCGGTATACTTCATGACGGGAAAAGAGACGGAGGCATTTTTTGAAGGGAAGATGCGCAGGAACATGGAGCTGCGGGAGGACACCTGTACCCTCAGCAGCAATAACACTTACCGCAGGCAGCATACCACTTATGAGGTTTCCAATCAGGACAAAGGCAGCACATTCCTGGATTTGAATTTTCTGATCAAGGATGAGACCAGCAGCCTGAAAGGAAGCCTCAGTGATAAAAAGGATGTGGATTTTTATAACTTCTCCATCCCATTTATGAACTTTCAGCGGAATTGCTTTGGCGTTGAGGTTTATATAGATATGCCGGAAGGCTGTGATTACGATCTTACCCTGTATGACGAATACGGCAATCAGGTGGGGAAGGCAGAGCGGGACGGAGAGGGGCGGAAGAAGCTGACCGTCCCTAATTGGGATATCAATACCAATCAATACTGCTTCAAGGTAGAAAACGGAAACGGGGAGGAGATTTCCCCGGATGATTATTATAAGATCAGTTTCCATGTTACTGAAAACAAGGAGCATGAAAAGACTGATGCCGTTAGGGAAGCATATGGGAACCTCCACGGGGCATACAGTCAGAAAGATGAAAACTGGCGGGAATATCTTGATCAGTATAATGCCGTCTTAAAGGAGACGGAGCAGAATTATATAAAAGAACTGGAGCGGCTCCACCAGAAACAGTTTGACAGCCTGCCGGAAGAAAAGAAGTATAAGGGCGGGCGCACCGTGGATGAACTGCTGCAGGACATGGCAGATGGGAAGGACTTAAACGATGCGGAACTGGAGTATGTGAAGATTTTTGCCAACCTGAAAGACATGGAAAAGGCACAGAATATAGCGGAGCTGAAAAAAAGCTTTTCAGATGATTTCGTAAAGGATCTGGAAAGCATGGGCATTTCCCGTGATGACATAGAAGGGATGCAGGTACGGATTGGGAGCAATGGGGATGTGTCCGTGGACGGGATAGAGGACGAGGGCGTCCGGGAACAGGTGCAGAAGCTGATAGATGAAAAGTACGGTGACCGGATGTACCAGTATTACATAGGGATTGCGGACAGCGTGGGAGACCTGTCCTCCAACACATACCGGTATGCCACGGACATACAGGAAGTCCGGCGCTACCTGAAAGGGGTTACAGGGGAGGACATTTCCTTAGAAAATCTCTATCTAACACCTGACGGGAAGATTGGAGGGCTGCCGGACAAGGCGGCTGATCTGATCAATAAGACAAAGGACAATGCCAGGATAGAACGGATGAAGGATGCGCTGGTGGATATCATAGGGAAGATCAGGATAAGCGGAGACTTGGGGATTCCCGATTTCACTTCACAGTTCCAGTTCAAGGATGGGGCGTTCTCCGTGGCGGACAGCGGTTTTGCGGTGGATATGGGCGCACTGGATGGCCGGTTTACACCAAAGTCCTCCGGCAATATGTATTCCGATATGTATAAATATCAGTTCAAGAAAGTTTTATAAGACCCACGGCTGCGTATCCCGAATAAGCCGCAGCTTGATAAGGCAGGGCAGGCATCCCCGGCGTTCCGGCAGAACGGGGAATCTGCTTGGATTTATTACAAGGGAATAAGGGCGGCTCTGACCAACAGAGGAGCCACAGATAGGAAAAGGAATTGTGAGGTGGGCGCATGGGAATTTCGGTTTCAAGTACACTAAATTCGGCCAATACGAAACACAGTATGTCACTGAGCAGCAGAGGGCCTGACTGGTCTTTGATCCCAAGCGCTGGGAAAAGCAATAAATCAAAGGCCGAGTTTGCTGATGAGATCAAGGAACTGGCACGGAGAGCTGCGGAGACTACGAGCAAGAAAGAACTGGAGTATATCCACAGCCAGAGGGCGAGGTTATGTGCGGAATACATATCTGACGTATCGCCCGACAGGAGAGCGTTGTACCGGCAGGCTGAAAATTCGCTGAAGAGACAGAACGGCAATCCGAAATGCTACGGGAGCGGGGAACTGACGCTGCTTGACTTCCTGGAGGCGGCAGACGGGAGGGCGGAGAACCTTGCCGAAAAGAAGTTTGCGCTGGCAGGGGGCGGAACGCTGACCTGCCCGATCCTGACAAGCGGGGGATATGGCGCGGATATTTACTATCAGGGTACAAAGGTGCTGACATATCTCGGTTCGGGATATGGGTGGGCTTGTGAGAGGACTCCGGCTGAACGGGAAAAGGAAAGGGAGTTTTATGGGATTTATTTTGATGAGTACCGCTCCCTAAAGAATGGTCAAGGGGAGGAACTTGAAGCACTGCCGGATTATTTGGATGAGAAGCCGTCTTTTGACAGGAAAGCATAAACAGGGGTATCTGAATAATCGACTGGATTTCAAAAACCTCGTGAACGTATATCCCCGATAGGCCACAGCCTGACAAGGCAGGGAGGGCATCCCCGGTGTTCCGGCAGATTGGGGAATTGTAATTTAATTTGTCCCAGTTCGCTTTATTGTGTCCGATAAAATGCGTGTATAAATATACAATTTTGTGTATGGTTTATGTGCCTTAAAATGTGCAGTTAAGTAATGTATGATATAAATAACTTTAATAGGGAGTGGTTATATTTATGAAAGGTGTTAGTCAGCAAATGGGTCGGTAAAGTTATATGGCCAGTAAACCAGATTCTCTTACGTCCCTGTTGCTATGGTA
>NZ_CALPDH010000064.1:0-10222 GCF_943193215.1 Acetatifactor aquisgranensis
TGTATCGACTTTTGGATAATAAATATACATTTTACAGAATCCCTTGCATTTAACCAGACTTAATCAGCAGACACTAAGTAGTGTATAATGTCCATGAGCAATGACTCCTTCTGTAGAGTGATGTTTGTGGTGAACTCATTATACACGAAAAGGGAGGTCATTGCTCTTTTTATTTGCAAACTCCCATAAATCAAGGTTTTAGTAACAAAAAATAGGGTAGGATTTGACACTACCTGGAAGAGTGACGAGGTGTTTGGAATGAGAAAAATACTTTCACTTGTGATAATTGGGATTATGGCATTTTCACTTACAGCCTGCGGACGCCGGGCGGAAAATAATTCTACCCGACAGGAAGCATCAGACCGACAGGAACTATCGGAAAAAGAGACTAATCCGGTTGTGGCACAAGGGGCAGAATCTTCTGATCGTACAGAGAAGGAAGAAATGGATACCGATTCCGACAACAAAGCGGAAGGAACCTCTATTCTGGTGGCGTATTTTTCCCTTGCAGGAGAGCAATATGGGGTGGGTGTCATTGAGGAAGGCAATACCGCGATTATTGCGAAAATGATTGCAGAGCAGACAGGGGCAGATACATTTGAGATTGAAGCCGTAAATGCTTACCCGGAAACATACGATGGGCTGCTGGAGATCTCACGTCAGGAAATGTCAGATAGTGCCCGCCTTAAAATCGCTTTCAGAACAAGATGCACTATTTGAGAGGCTGGCTCGTGAACGGAATATTACAGTTGAAGAAATGAAAGAAATTATCTCTGCCCGTATTTTAAAAGGATGGAATAACACGAATCCGATAAAATGATATATTCCTGACAGGTTACGCTGTAAAATTATGAATTTAAGCCATTAATGCCATTACAGATAAGCCGGGTAGCGATTTTGATGATATCCTCAAGGGGAATTTTTTTCCCATCTGCCACCCATTGTTTGTAAATTTCCAAAGTGCTTTGTGCTGCATATGTCATGATAATGTTCTGAATATAGGGGTTTTCAGCAGATGATGCTGCTCCGTTTTTCCAGGTCTGATTCATAATGTCATTTGTGATTTTACGGCTGATGTACTTATAGTTGCCGCTGCAGGTGATTCGTTCCCCAATTTTCCCCAGTTCTTCGCTGCACAGAAAAAATTCCCGTGTGATTTTATCCATATCGCGTGGGCGTTCCAGGCCCTGGGTGCGTTTAATGAAATTCTGTGCCATTTCATTCTGGATTTCCCGAAGAAGGTCATCTAATGTGTTGTAGTGTAAATAGAATGTTTTTCGGTTGATTCTGGCACGTTGTGCCAGTTCTTTGATAGAAATCTGTTCGTAATCCATTTCACAGATCATTTCTTCAAAGGTTTTACGGATGGAGTCCTTTGTCCTCTGAATCCGCAGGTCTACTTTTTTATCGGCTGCCATAATAAAACCTCCTGAAAAGCTGCACTGCATGGAGAAAAATTGCAATACAACTCTTGAAATTATATTTTATTGGGTTGTACCCGTTTGTATTATAATACATTCAAGTCAAAAAATCAACACGTGAGTATTATTGGCGTTTCAAGACAGAGGGAATCAGCATAGAGAAACCTTAGCACATTATGCCACATTTTTATCAGATGTGTGGCATAAACCACAGAAGCTGTCAGAATGGTGTGGAATCAGGAGCAGTTTTTGGATTATGATACATAGGAAATCAATGTAATCCTTTATTTTAACTGATACAGAAAGAAGATTCTTTTATGTGTTTAAAGGTAAAGGAAAAGGCATCGGAACAAGGTTACAGGATTAAAATTTCAGGAGGAAAAGATAGACATGGAAAAAATATCAGACAGTCTTACCCTTCATAATGGGTTAAAAATTCCCGGTTTGGGTTTTGGCGTATGGCAGATTTCCCCTCTTCATACAGCAAAATGTGTAAAGACAGTAATCAAGGCAGGATACCGCAATATTGACACTGCGGAAGGATACATGAATGATGTGATATGTTGTGAACTGTAGATGTAAACTTTTCCGTAAAATGCTGTATTTTAGCGGAAATGCGCATCTGCTAAAATACAACATATGTGGCTGGCTCATTTGTGGTGAATGGAAACTTGCAGATGTTGTGGTAAAGGAAGAAAGTGATATTTTATTCGTATCTGTAAACAGTTTAGCACAAAGAAAGGCGGTTGTATATGGAGATTACATACCATCGGGAAGGCGACTATCTGATTCCAGACCTCAAACTTTCGGATACAACGGAGTATCAGATCAGGAAGTATGGACGGATGAGGAAGCGTTTTTTAGAAGAAAACCATAGGGGCATTTATTCGTATATGATCTTATCGGAAACCTTATGGAAGCACCTTGCGGAGATTGATGAAGAATGCAACGAGATGATGGACAGGCTTGTGGGGCAGATGGCTAAAAAAGAGGGCATGACGGAGCAGCTTAAATCCGAGGACTGGCTTGGCTGGTTTCAGAAGATGAACAGCATCAGGAGCAGGGCGGAGGAAGTAGTGCTGCACGATCTGATATATTCCCTTTAGGATTGCCCTGCTTTAAGTTTTGTAGCATGAGGCGCCGATGATGTCAAGACACCGGCTCCGCCTCGCCTGCGGCGGTCTTGACATCATCGGCGTCTCATGCTATGGAGTGGTTAAAGGGGAACAAAGTTCCCCTATTGCATTGAAAATGCCAATGGCAGTATTCTGAAAAAATCAAAATTGGGGATTGACAAGAATTAAAAAATAGCTTACTATTGACAATAAGAAATGGGTTTTCACCGTACATCTTGCTACGGCTTGCTCGTTTCTTTTTTTATTGCCAAAATGTCATATAGATATTTCCTGCCATTTTCAGCATGGTTAATCAAAAGACGGGCATGGAAGATATTGTATCTTACAAGCACATTTTCCTCATAGACCGGGAGGGCAAAACGGACATCATACCTGTACCAGCCGTATTTTGCGTTTTTATTGTGTTTTTCCTTGCGGTTTTCTTCAAAAGCTGGGTTAGATGCTATCTGGATCAGCTCCGGTATCGCAGTGGCGGCATTTGCCTTCGCTTTTGCATTTGCTCCCATAAGGCTTTTGCGGCTCTCTGATTCCGTGTATTCTTCCGGCAGTTCACTCCCGATAAAAATATGCTCTGCATTTTCAGCGATTTCGTAATAGTCCCCAACGTATCCTTCGAGATACTGCTTTACATCATTCCAGTCAATCTGACGCTTGCCCTTGAATCGGATATCGTTAATCAAGACCAGCTTTTTACCGTCCGCATCGGTTATGATATTTACATTCCTGTTTTCAATCATCTCTTTTGATCCCTTTCTTCTTTTCCCTTGATTTATAGACATTAAACTGGTTCTTGCACTTTTGGCTGCAAAACTCATTCCCTTTCCGGCTTGCAACAAAGACTTTCTTACAATGTTTGCACATGCGCATATCACTGTCCTTATCTGTGAGCATGAATGAGAAGCACATCTGCACCATGATTAGCAGGGAATGGAAATCCCATACGATGACGGGCGAATCCTTTTCAAGTGCGATCCGGTAAGTCGGGGCTATCCCGCCGAAAGCGGAAATGCCCTGACGGTACAGACTGCGCGTCTGTTCGTCAATCGCATCATAATCCATATAATAAAGGAAGCTTGTCATAAAAGTAAACGCCCAGTCGGTAAATTCCTTTACAAGCCAGTCGTACCTTTCCGCATATTCCTTCTGCAATCCCATCGCCACAGCCTGTGGCGCATTCCCCATAGCCATCGTGATCGCAAGCCCTCACGGTCGGTCACAGACCATCCCGACTCTACGCCGTTCTTTTTGAAATCAGGCTTGTCAAAAGGATAAAAATAGGTGAGATACTCCTCTGTAGGGAGGGATTCTTCCTTTATAAAGTGATTTTTGGGAAGATATACCGATTCATAGGTTATGAAATCTGCTGTTGTCGGCAGGGCAGTCATAAAGCCGAGAAAACCATATTTTTTGATAAAGTCAAGCACAACTTCCCTCAATTCTTCTTCCGGTATTTTGTGCATGGCGGCAAGCCCGACATTTATGGCATCAATGACGAGCTGTTCTGCTTCCTGCATGGGATGGTACATTTCCGGTCTGGCATCTTTGGAAACCGTTATGTAGAGGTTGCTGTCACTGTCTGTCTTATATTCATAGTTGCTGTACCGAATCCACGGCGCACTGGTATGTTCAAATAAATTTTTCATAAAAAATCTGCTCCAATCCAATCAATCCTGCCATATCATCTGATGTAATATTTCTTACATTATAAACAGTTACTCATTGTTGGTCAAGCTGTTTGTGGCTTTCAGTCAGAATACACTTATCTTCCCTTTTTCTTTCGCACTCC
This sequence comes from Acetatifactor aquisgranensis, assembly GCF_943193215.1. NCBI lineage: Bacteria > Bacillati > Bacillota > Clostridia > Lachnospirales > Lachnospiraceae > Acetatifactor > Acetatifactor aquisgranensis. Next base: position 4,344 of record NZ_CALPDH010000064.1, read on the forward strand.
GTTTTCCAAGAAATATTTTTCGTCAATCGTCATCGGCAGACTGTTTTCTTTCCTGTATGTGAGTATGCCGCCATAGAGCTTCCGTATCTTTTTCAGAGCAGTTTCCCGAATACCCCGGATATTCCGGTCAGTCTGTCCGATACTCTCCGCATATTCTGCTGTGGAATAATCACGCAGGAATAGATAATAGAGCATATTTTTGAGATGTGGTTTTAGTTCCTGCAATATCCCCGATAAATCTATATCCGTGACAAGTTCGTGTAGTGTTTCCGGGCTGTCAAATATGAAATCAAGAAAATCGCCCGCAAGCATGAGCCTTCTTAGAATCATATCATAGGAAGGTCTGGTGGAAAGGTACCATTCATCTGCGCCCCATTCCAAAGGAACAGTGGATCGCCCTATTTCATGGTGTCTTTCTTTCCGTTCCCTGCTTGCGTCCAGTTTATCCCACCAGTACAGCACATTTTCAAAGTCGGCTTCTGTCCTTGCGCTTTCCTCAATACGCTGGATCGCAAGGGCGCGGGCTTCACGGTGGAGCATATCCCTGTCCGCTTCCGTTATGAAATTCTGCTCCCTGAATGCTGGGATTTCAGCGTATTTTGGCATTTATGGTCAGTCCTTTGCAAAAAAATAAGATTTTGTAGCTGTTTTTTCAAAAACACTTCCGTTTTTATAGCCGTTTTTCTCCTATTAGTGAAAGAGTAATTCTTTTTGACTGGAAATCAGTTACACGAAAGGAGGGGCAGGCTATGAGGTACGGATAAAATGGGAATCCGGTTACTAAGTACGGAAGTCGGAGACTTAACGGTTCCCCGAACAATTATAAGGGAAATGCGTATGAAGCGCAAGAAAGGATTGCATAATGGAGGCAGTAAAATTGAATAATGATATGGCAAAAACCAGTCCTTCTGTGGCTGGTTTTTTTACCGCAGGATAGGCGGGACGCTTTTCAAGGTCAGGGTATATACAGGTTCAGGGTATGCCGACACGCAGGGCAGCCGTTAAAGGCTGCACGATAAAGGGCGAGCATTTAAGCCCGCAAAATAAGGGAAAAGAGCAACCGGAAGGCTGCAAATAAGGGCGTAATTGTAGCCGTCTGTTTTGAGACTGACATATCGGGTTTCAGGCAGACGGCTTTTTTCTGTCCTGAAAAGACCTGTTTTAGAGACTGTTTTGGAGAAGTCAGGGGAGTCTCAGCGGGTAATTTCCGGGGAGGGCGTAAGCGCTCCCCTAAGCCCTCGGCGTTTGAGAGTGAAATACACCCTCCGCACAAACCTTCGGTTTATGCTCTGGGGATTTCGCCCTGCCGGGGACAAATTTGCGCAGACGCAAATTTACAGTCCGAAAGAGCCGGACAGGGCATTCTGGCGGGAACTTGCCAAGTGCAGTCAGGAAGAATTTGAGAAAAGCGGAACGAATGGAAAGTGCATAGAGGCAAGGGAGCTGATGATCGCCCTGCCGGAAAGTTTTATCAGCCATGACCACGACTATCTGCTGAAAAAGATGGTAGACGAATTTAAGAAACGGTACGGCGTAGAATGTTTTTCTGCGCTCCATCACAATAAACGGAAAACAAACCTGCATATCCACATGATAACCAATAGAAAAGATTGCCGCCCGGAATATGTTCTATGACGAGCAGGGGCGTCATGCGCGGACAAAGAAAGAGATACTTGATGGGGACGGAAATATCTGCAGGGGCTGTAAAATAATCAAAAAAGGAGAAGTGTATGAGCGTAAAATTTTTACCATAAAAGACGGACGCTTTAAGCAGGAATCTTTTCTGGATGAGGTAAAAGTATTTTATACAGATCTGATCAATCAGATGGTAATTGATGATTAAGACAGGCTCAGCATATTTGACAAAAACGGTTCGTATCTTGCAACTAAGAAAGTCGGCAAAAATAATCCGAAAGCAGAGGAGATAAAAGCAGACAACGAAATCCGCATGGAATGGAACAGAGCGGTTGACTGTGCAATCGCAAGCGGCGTATCCGAGACGGAGGTTGTGGAGCTTAAAAAGGCGGAGATCACGGGCAAGGTAAAGGAATCTGTGGGACAGAATGGCAGCAAGCCGGAGCTGTTCAGAGATATTGTCAGGGCGGCGATTTTGTTATTAGAGCATCTGATTGCAAAGGTTATGCAGAAAGTAATGGATATGGCGGAAAAGGTCATCAGCAAAGCTGATGATGCTGTAAAGGAAACATCAAAAGATATGGATGGTCAGATTCATGTAAAAGTTGATTCGGCAGTCCGACGGGAAAAGAAGATACAGTTTCCTTTATATACGGAGCGGAAATCAGATGCGCAGAATAAGACGGGACAGCTTCGGCAAGAAAACACTGGGGAAATCAAAAAATTCGTTATTGAACAGATAAAGGCAGAACAAAAAACTGTCCCTGCTGAAACAAAGCAGTCAGAAACAGAAAGACTGCCGCAGCTAAAGCCTTCCATACTTGCAGAAAGCCGATTTATGTGCCGATTTGGACGGGGCGCTTTTGCGTGGCAGTCTGGCAGTGCTATAATCAGACATATAGACGCCCGGAGTCTCAAGGGAGATTCCGGGCGATTATGCAGATATGGAGGATTCAGGAAATGAATGAACAAAAGCTGGAAAAGCAGAGGCGGAATCTTGTGGACAGGGGCGTGTTATCGCCGGATGAAAAATTATATGGCTCAGCTACGATCAATTATACGGAGAAGCTGGTCGGAAGAATCGAGACATGGAAGCAGGGCGGCGTGGCAATCTTTACGGACCGGCAGGTCATTCTCACCAAGGGATTTTCATGCGAATACATCCATATTCCTTACATCTGTATTAAGGAATTGGGAAAATGCAATCAGGGATTTTTTCCGATAGGGATGGTGATTACTTATGAAAACAGGGAAAGCGGGGAAATCGTGACAGAAAAGATCTCGCTGGAGAAAAGAAATGGCTGCAGATTTTATCGGAGAAAGCAGGATTATAGCTTTCCAGTGGAAAGGAGAGAATACGGTTATGGAAGAATTAATTCGTCTGTTTGTTGAGGAATTTCAGCAGCCCTCGACATTAGAGGAAACGAAAATTGCCAATTTATTAGGACATTCGGACAGATTTATTGCCTTGGATCAATACCGAAGAAAATGTCTAAAAGCCCAGAAACAAATACTGGGTGAGTTGGCTGGAAAGCTGGATTCTATGGATTTGTACAAGGGCTGCTGCTGCGCATTTTTCTGTGGTGTACTGATGGGAGAATGTGGGCCAGGAGGCGCAGGAGAGGGACTTGTGAATTTCTTTATTAAGGTGGTTTCCCATCTCTGCGGGTTGCTGGATGAGCTGGATAAAACAGAGGAAAGTGATCCCGAGGATGAGATGTTGGACAAGCTGTTTTTGACGGCACCGGATAAGGTTCGGGCTTTCCGGGGAAGTGCGCCACTGATGATGGCAATTATGGATTTACTGGCAAAATCACCGGAGAGCAGGGAGTATCTGCGTAAAAAGGATTTATATGATAATCTGGAGCGCATTGAGCCTTTTGTGAAAAATAGCTCATATTTGCTTCGGATATATCCTGTCTGCGGACCTATGGATGTGCTTGTTTTAGCACCAAAAAAGGAGCAAGGAGCGTTAATAAGGGTTCAGGATGTGGGGAAAAATTTCCACTTGATGACCTTGCTGGAAAGGGCACTTTATCAGAAAGAATGGGACCAGCGTTTTGGCTTATCCGCAGATGTGAAATCACCGGAAAGCCTAAAAGTATTTGCCTATGCATCGGGGGAAGAGACGGCAAGGCAGAATGGTTCGGTTTATGCACATGCCGCCTATTATTCCTGTGATGGTCAGATGCTCTGGGGAGAGATGGGGCCGGATACTATTCCCTGTGTGGAGCAAATGCCTGTGGTATTGATTTATCCTGAAAAATTTCCACGAAGCTGGGATTTATTCTTCGCTGTAAGCTGCCATCCTTATCTTAAGCCTTTGGCAGAAATCAAACGGGAATTGTCAAAGGAAGAGGTTCGGGAATGGATGGGGAAGATGCAGGGGATTTCATCATTCTGATTCTTATTTGAAAAATAGATATTATGATTACAATAAATGACGTCAAACAAATAAGCAAAAAAATATGCACACAGTGACAGCCGCCCGCGTCTGTTGGGGAACCTGCTGGTTCTGGAGCGCTATTGCAATACGGTGCAGCAGGGGCTGACCGCGGACAAGGCACAGCTTTGTGTATGCCTGCGGTATGCGCAGGGGCTTCTCTGGGATTATCTGGGCGGACGTGTCGCGGCGGCGGATTTTCAGGACTTTGCAAATGATTATTATGCATGGCTGTTAGAACACAATGTAGGCCCCGAAGGCTTTTGCTCAGAGCATTTTGCAGAATACTTTGCGGATTCGTGTCCGGATGCTTATGAATGGTTTGCGGTTGAGTGGAGTTGCGGGCTGTTGATGCAGCTGGTTTCCATAGAGGGCGGACGTGTGGATCACGAAGATTTTGAGGAGTGTGAGAAGCTTGATTTTTATGGGCCGCTGTGTATGCTTGACATGATGGAGGATGTCTGTATCGGGCTTACTGATACACCAGTTGTATCAAACAGGGGAACTGATTTGGAGAAGGCGATGACACAGGTACGCAAAACTTCATTATTTCAGGAAATTGTCATGCATGTTCAGAACGATCTGCAGACGGCTCTTTTGGCCGCGCCGACGGAGTATGAAGCGCTGCGGAAGGAATACGGACAATATACGATCATTCCGGAGCAGTATGCCGCGCGGATGCTGGAGTATTAAAAAACTGTTTTAATTACATTCTGGAAGGAGAGAAAGCTTGTGAAACCTGAAACTATTCAATGAGATTTTGTTGTAATGACGATAAATTGCTGAAACAGGTACCGCGTTCAATTGGGTCAAAGTTTTTTGATATAATATCTAAGGAAAGCATCTGATTTAGGGCAACAGAAAAGAATAACTTGTACAAAAGATAAAATGCCCTAAATCTGATGCTTTCCGATTGTACCGGGCCGCGGGGCCTGAAGGTGCGGGTGTGGGGATTGCTTTTCTCCACCTGGCAGAAACGGAGGCTTTAGAAGGGAAAAATAAAGATGCACAGAAGTTTCTATGCCGGGAAAAACTGTATTTTTCTGGAGGTTCCTTAAAAATGCGTAGGCTGACCAGGCCTTCCATTCCGGGAGACCTGTAGGGGCACCGTATAAAAATGAAGAAGAGCATTTATATGAAAAGAATCTATCCGGAAGCATAAGTCCTTCCGGCAGGCCGCATCCCGGCAGAGCCGCAGACAGGACACCTGGTGATGTCCTTCTCCCAGACAGCCAGGACCAGCTGTGCCATGGACATCCCGGCAAAACGTGCCTTGAAGCCCTGGCGCCCCTGGAGGGTGAAGATCAGCTTCAGGTTCCTGGACTTTGTACGGTTGTTCAGGAAGCCGTAGTAGCGGATCTTCTGGAACCCCTGTGGGAGCACATGGAGGAGGAACCGCCGGATGAACTCGCAGCAGCCTATGGCAATGGTGCGTTTTGGATCCCCCGGCTTTAAGCCCCTCGCAGAGAAGGCGACCTCTGTTTCCGTAACGGAAAGGATGCGGCTGTTGGAGATGGCGATCTTATGGGTATACCTGCCCAGGTACTCGATGGCGTTGCCGAAGCCGTTGAATGTCTCCTTGATGAAGGGGCACCAGTCCCTGCGGCAAAGGCCGTCCCGGAAGGCCTGCCAGCCGGAAGGTTCCCGGAAAGCGGCACAGGAGCCCGGGAGGGCAAGGGAGCCATCCTTATAGAGCCTGTCCAGGAGGGCAAGGTATTTCCCCTTGAACTTGTCCCGCAGGACAAAGACGGGCAGGAAGAACTTCCCTTTGCTCCTGCGGATCCTGCCGTCCGGGGTAAGG
>NZ_CALPDH010000065.1:0-10189 GCF_943193215.1 Acetatifactor aquisgranensis
ATTATCTTAAAAAATCGTTGAAATACCTTGGCTGCTCCGTAAACCTCGGTATAATAGAAGTTTCGGTATAACTACTACTGTCAACGCCTGTAAAAGAGGGTTGAAAGCCGTCTGCAATGGTGGTATACTTGGCTTGTGTTATTTGACAAATCGGGATTTGCCAAACCGATACAATGTGGAGAGAAGTTTATGACGAATCGTGAAATGATGGAAATTGCCATGAGGCAGTCCGCAGAGGATATGGGATGCCGAGAGGAAGATTTTAAGACAAATCGAAATGTTGTTTTTCCCTTAAAATTAGGGAAGAACTCCCGCAAATATTTGAAGAAGCCTATCACGTGCAACTTTGTTTCCTATGGGAACAATATTGCGGCAGCTTCCATACCTGAAACCTTGGAAATAGTGTCCGAGTATATAGGAAAGTTTGAATTTTATCACTGCTTTGAAGCACCAAATATGCACTGGCTGAATGAACGTCTATTCGAGAAAGGACATAAAATATGCTTTATGGCAGAATACTATTTGCCTGATATAAGCAGGATACAAGTTCTTTCTTGTGCCTATAAAACACGCATATTGGAGCAAGAAGATTTTGGTGATTTGTATTTGCCGGAATGGAGCAATGCACTTTGCAAAGATCGTAAGCATTTGGATGTACTTGGCGTCGGCGCATACGATGGAAACATATTGGTTGGATTAGCAGCCTGTTCTGCGGATTGCAAAGATATGTGGCAGATTGGTGTGGATGTCCTGCCGAAATACAGAAGACAAGGAATTGCCTCCGTACTGACAAGTACGCTTACAAAAGAAATAATAAACAGGGACAAAGTACCATTTTATTGTACGGCATGGTCCAATATCAGGTCAGTCAGAAACGCCATTAAGAGTGGCTTCGTTCCAGCATGGGTAGAAATGACCGCAAAACCCACAAATATTGTTGACGAAATGAATCTATAAATCCTTGTTTAACGGGGGGATTTCATCTTTATGGTGAAATCCCCCTTGACAAATGTTCTCTTGGTTGACTATGCTGTTGCTGTCCCCCGCAAGATCATCGTCCCTTGAGAGCCGCTCATAAAGAGCTGTTATTTTGTTGTCACCAGCCGTCCTGTTGTTCATTCTGAACTCCTTTCCGGCGGCTGGCTCATCTGTGGTGAATCCATCTTAACATAACTTTCTGCGCCTGTCACCATTTCATTTAAAATTAATCGGGGAATTTTTTCATCCAGCGTGTCGGCATATCCCGAACCCATATATACCCTGACCTTAAAAAGCGTCCCGCCAATCCTGCGGTAAAAAAAGCCAGCCGCAGAAGGGCTGGACTTTGCCATATTGTTATTCAATTTTACTGCCTCCATTAGCAATCCTTTCTTGCGTGCAGTCTTTTCTTGCACTTCACACGCATATCCCTTATAATTGTTCAAGGAACTGCTAAGTCCCCTGACTTCCGTACTTAGTAACCAGATTTTTGTTTTATCCGTATCCCATAGTCTGTCCCTCCTTTCGTGTAACCGATTTTTAGTTAAAAAGAATTACTCTTTCACTAATAGGAGGAAAACGGCTATAAAAACGGAAGTGTTTTTGAAAAAACAGCTACAAATTTTTATTTTTTTGCAAAGGACTGACCATAAATGCCAAAATACGCTGAACTCCCCACATTCAGGGAGCAGAATTTCATAACGGAAGCGGACAGGGATATGCTCCACCGTGAAGCCCGCGCTCTTGCAATCCGACGTATTGAGGAAAGCGCAAGGACGGAAGCTGACTTTGAAAATGTGCTGTACTGGTGGGACAAACTGGACGCCAACAGGGAGCGGAAGGAAAGAGACCATGAGATCGGACGCTCCACTGTCCCTTTGGAACGGGGTGCATACGAATTATACCTTTCCGACAGCCCTTCCTATGACATGATTTTAAGAAGGCTCATGCTTGCGGGCGATTTCCTCGATATTATATTTGACCACCCGGAAACAATACATGAGCTTGTCACAGACACGGATTTATCGAAAATATTGAAGGAACTAAAGCCGCATCTCAAAAATATGCTCTATTATCTGTTCCTGCGTGACTATTCCACCTTGGAATATGCAGAGAGTATCAGACAGTCTGACCGGAATATCCGTGGTATTAGGGAAACTGCGCTGAAAAAGATACGGAAACTTTACAGCGGCATACTTGCATACCGGAAACAAAACAACCTGCCCATGACACTTGATGAAAAATATTTCCTTGATAATGGTGTCCAAAAGAAAAGGAAAACCAAACAGACCAAAACCTAGAATGTAAATGTGCCCTGACTGAAAATCGCAAACAGCTTGACCAATAATAAGTAACCATTTATAATATAGAAGATATTACATCAGATGATGTGGCAGGATTGATGGATTGGAGCAGATTTTTTATGAAGAATTTATTTGAACGTACCAGCGCGCCGTGGATTCGGTACAATAGCTATGAATATAAGACAGGCAGTGACAGTAACCTCTACATAACAGTTTCCAAAGATGCCAGACCTGAAATGTACCATCCCATACAGGAAGCGGAACAGCTTGTCATTGATGCCATAAATGTCGGGCTTGCCGCCATGCACAAAGTACCGGAAGAAGCATTGATGGAAGCTGTGCTTGACTTTACCAAAAAATATGGTTTTCTCGGCTTTATGACAGCCCTCCCGACAACAGCGGACTTCATTACTTATGAATCGGTGTATCTTCCAAAGAACCACTTTATAAAGGAAGAATCCCTCCCTACAGAGGACTATCTCGCCTATTTCTACCCTTTTGACAAGCCTGATTTCAAAAAGAATGGCGTAGAATCGGGATGGACTGTGACTGACCGTGAGGGTATTGCGATCACGATGGCTATGGGGAATGCGCCACAGGCTGTGGCAATGGAACTGCAGAAGGACTATGCGGAAAGATACGACTGGCTTGTAAAGGAATTTACCGACTGGGCGTTTACCTTTATGACGAGCTTTCTTTATTACATGGATTATGATACGATTGACGAACAGACGCGCAGCCTGTACCATCAAGGCATTTTCGCTTTCGGCGGCGTAGCCCCGACTTACCGGATTGCGCTTGAAAAGGATTCGCCCGTTATTGTATGGGATTTCCATTCCCTGCTCGTCATGGTGCAGATGTGCTTCTCATTCATGCTCACGGATAAGGACAGTGATATGCGCATGTGCAAACACTGTAAGAAAGCCTTTGTCGCAAGTCGGAAGGGGAATGAGTTTTGCAGCCAGAAGTGCAAGAACCAGTTTAATGTCTACAAATCAAGGGGAAAGAAGAAAGGGAACAAAAGAGATGATTGAAAACAGGAATGTAAATATCATAACCGATGCGGACGGTAAAAAGCTGGTCCTGATTAACGATATCCGTTTCAAGGCAAAAGTGCGGGATGACTGGACGGCTGTCGAAGAATACCTGAAAGAGTATATCGGAGATTTTTACGAAATTGAGGAAACTTCTGAAAAAATATATATTTCGGCAGATTTTCCCGATGAATACGCAAGTTCAGAAAGCCGTATCGCCTTAAAAGGCGCCGTTGCAAAGGCTAAGGCAAATGCTTCACAGGCTGTTCCTGAACTTATAAGAATAGCCACCAATCCAAAACATGAAGCAAACCGGAAAGAAAAGCACAAAACAGATGCGGTATATGGATGGTATCGCTACAACATCAGATTTGCATTGCCCGTATATGATGACAAAACAGGGAAAATAGCAAGACATAATATTTATTCAGCAAGTATGCTTGTCCGTCATGCGAATGATGGCAGGAAGTATCTGTATGATATTCTGGCAATAAAAAAAGAAACGAGCAGCCCGCTTGAGTGAAAACACTGTACGGTAAAAACCCATTTCTTATTGTCAATAATAAGCTATTTTTCGATTCCTGTCAATCCTCAATTTTGATTTTTCCAAAATATCGCCATTAGCATTTTTAATGCAATGGGGGAACTTTGTTCCCCCATTGACCACTCCATAGCATGAGGCGCAGATGATGTCAAGACCGCCGCAGGCGAGACGAAGCCGGTGTCTTGACATCATCTGCGCCTCATGCTACAAAACTTAAAACCAGAATAAAACTAAAGGGAATATACCAGATCGTGCAGCACTATTTCCTCCGCCCTGCTCCTAATGCTGTTCATCTTCTGAAGCCAGCAGAGCCAGTCATCAGATTTAAGCTGCTCCGTTACGCCCTCTTTCTTTGCCATCTGCCCCACAAGCCTGTCCATCATCTCATTACATTCTTCATCAATCTCTGCAAGATGCTTCCATAAGGTTTCCGACAGAATCATATACGAATAAATGCCCCTGTGGTTTTCTTCTAAAAAACGTTTCCTCATTCTTCCATACTTCCCAATCTGATACTCCGTTGTATCCGAAAGTTTGAGGTTGGGAATCAGATAGTCGCCTTCCCAATGATATGTAATTTCCATATACAGCCGCCTTTCTTCGTGTTAAACTGAATGTTGTCGCTCATGTTCCTCCTTTTGGGCGTAAAAAAAGACGCATGGTTTACAATTCACTGTTCCATGCGCCTTTACGCTGTTTTATTGATATTAAATTGTTTTACCGATTACGCCAACTGTATAATCTCGGCTTCAAGCTCCTTTAATTCCTCCATTGATAATGCAGGAACATAACGTGCAATCTTTTCAAGAGAAAGTTCTCCGTCTTTAATCATTCTTTCTGCGGTTTCCCTGTCTGCGTCATGCCTTTCGCTTCTGATAAATGATTTCATAATCTGTTCTTCATCAAACAAACTCATCATAATTGTCACAACCTCCTTTTCTCTCTGCGCTAAATATTCCCTTAAAACATTCCTGTCTTTGCATATGCGGATTGTTTCCATAACTGCCTTTTGTGTCATTCCATGCTGTTTTGTCTGCTCGTTAAAAACTTTGCAGAAAATAATGTACTGGTTGATAATATCATCTGTATCGCTTTCATAGATAACTTTTGCTTTTACCTCAATATCTATATCCGCACCCTCAAAAAATTCTTTAGACAAAGATATTTTATCGGGTTTCCTCCCTTTGTTTCCCGTAAAAATTACATAAAGTTCGGGCTTTGGCATTTTTACTTTCCTGCTTTTGTAATAGTCTTGGCAGGTACGCTGAAAATATTCGTGATAGCTTTGCGCTAGATACAGCAAAACTCTTACTAAAATATTCACTGTCCATGTAGATTGTGCCTCCACAAGTATCATCAGCTTATTATTAGCAATAAAGCCTAAATCGTTATACAGATTATCCGTCAATACATTTGTGATCGTCACATCTGTAAGGGAGTCTTCTGTCGCTGTGGTGTCCTCTGGGTGGAGCGTTTTATATAGCTTTAGCAGATAACTCTTGTTTTGAAAAAGGTCAAGGAATACGCTGTTTTTTGCTGTACGTTTTGCCATGACTTCCTCTATCTGTTTTGTATCGTCCTGCACTTTAACACCTCGATTTCTAAAAATCTGTGACATAAGATACGATATATCCTGTTCCTGCCACACTTCAATTATACAAAAAAACGCCTGTCTTTACAATAAAATTCACATTAAATTTCTTCCTCCCTCCGCCTAGTCTTGTTTTGTTGTCTGTTATGCTGTCGGCTCTCGTTCTGAAGCTCCCTCTCAAGGTTTTTCTTATTGTAGCTGATTATCTCCGCATACGCTAATTCTGTGGCGGTCTTGGTCTGCTCTTTGCTGACATTGTCATATTCAGATTGCAAAGACTGTATCTCGGCTTTCCACTGTTTCGGCGTTATCTTCTCGCCGTTCTGTAAAAGGCTCTGCATACGCTCCTTTAATTCGGGGTACTTCGATAAGCTGTCTTTATGCTCCTTATCGTATTTCATTTTCGCAAATCCTTTGAGCGATTGGCTCTCTTTATAGGTGGCTTGGATTGGCGCATAGAGGGCATACATTTTTGACAGTTCCTTTAATCGGTTTAGTTTCTGCCCCTTTGAAAGATGTACCGTAAGCGTCAAATAAGATAGTGGATAGAAAAATAACCACCAACCCTCTATAATAAAAGGGCAGTGGTCATCGGCACCGTTCCTGTACCATGGGATCCCATGGCAGATAGTCATCCAGATATTCCGGATTTTCAAGAAATGTACTCCCTGGCATATCTGACAGGATATATTTTATATATTTCATTGCATCCAGACCATTGGCTTTCGCTGTTTCGACCAGGGCATAGATCCCTGCACTTGCAGCAGCACCCTTCGGACTTCCCGCAAACAGCCAGTTCTTCCGGCCGATCACAAAGGGGCGGATACAATTCTCCGCAAGGGAATTACTAATGGAACAGTTCCCATCTTCAAGATAATTGAAAAATTCCTGCCGGTTGTTCAGGGCATACCGGAAAGCTGTATGGAGCTTCGACTTTGGCAGTTCCCCGGCAGAGTTTATCTCTGCCCATGACCAAAAAGCCTCGAGAAGCGGTTTCTCGCGGTTGATCCGTTCCTTTTTCTTCTGTTCCGGGGGAAGGCTCTCCAGTTCCTTTTCTATCTCAAACAGCTTATTCAGCCGCAGGACTGCCTCTGCGGGTTTTGAGACTTTCGGGTCATGGATGTCTTTGGGCAGCGCATCCACGAAAGCGCGTCGCAGGTGGGTGTAGCACAGGCATCTCGTAACCCCTTTCACCCCATTGTACCCGGAATAAGCATCCGTATGGATATATCCGGTATAGCCTTTTAAAAACGCTTCCGGATGTTTTCCGCCCCTCCCCGGCTGGTACTCAAAATACCGGACCGGCCTTGCCTGGTCCCTGATGCTGCAGTACACCCACATGTAAGAATCCGAAGTGTTCTTCCGCTCTGGTTCCTTCAGCACCTGTACATAAGTCTCATCGATATGCAGACAACGCCCTCCGCAGGAGTCCATGCAAGTGAAACTTGCCCCTCGGAGAGCGCACATACCACCTCTGGTGGTATGTGCGCACCCCGTAAATGGGGTGAATGCATTACCTGGGCTTTTCAGTTTCTTGGCTCTTGTCATTCCATACCGCCCCCGCTTTCATTTTCGGCATTAGGGAAAGTGGATTGTGGGGGAGTGTTTTCTCGGCTTTCTGACTTGATTTTAGAGATAATCTGCTGACATTCCCTTGTCTGCAATGATACCTCATTCTTTCTATGCTTTGTTGGTAGTTACTGAAAATAAAAAAGACAGCTGATTCTTCCGTTAGGATAACCCGCTGCCAAAAACAAGCAATATTCTTCTTTGCATACCCCCTCTTCTGCATTGTTGCTTTTAATAGAACACAAAAAGCACTTGGGCTTTTCCTAAGTGCTTAATGCTTCTCCCCAATAAGTGGAGGTTTTATTAAAACTATAAGTAGTACTATAGATGTACCCTGTTGGGCTACTGTTTCAGAAACTTATCTATACACAAAGTCCACATAATTCAAGAAAACTACAATCTACACAGAGTCACAGGAACAATCTTTCCTGCTGAAAATTCAAAAATAACATCTGACAGTTCCTCAATATCACCAGCAATATGGCTCGTAAGCAAAATAAGCCTGTTCGGAGACTTTAATTCTAAAAGCAATTGTTTTATTTGTGCTACACCTTGTTTATCTAAGCCATTAAAAAGGCCGGTGGACATAGGGACCTACCCGAAGCCGCCGGGCAACGGGCCCATAGAGATATTCAACTATGACGAGAGGATTCCGGTGGAGGGCGGGAACATGCTGGCGTGGGGCGAGCTGATTTATGGAAAGCCGCTGACTGAAAAGCAGATGTATGATTATGAGCTCAAGCCATCCAGCCACAACCCGGACCGGGCGGGGCGGCCGTCCATCACCGGGCAGCTGAAGGAGGCGGCCAGAAGGCCGGAACCGTCAAAGGAGCCGGGGAGACAGAAAACAGGGAAGTCCCATGAGGACAGATAGGAGGATCTATGAACGAGAGAGACAATCCCTTATTGACTGCGGAGCTTACGGAGGAACAGAACGGGAACATGCTGGACGGCATACTGAATAACCTCCCGCCTTTGCCGCTCCCCCAAAGGCCGGAGGAAAAGGCGCTTGACCGGGTGAAGGAGCCGCCCGCCCCAAAGCGGAGCCGGGAACGGGAGGAACGCTGACGGCAGGGAGGAAACGGGACAGGCACCTGAACGTGATGGTGACGGCGGACGAGCTGGCCCAGATACACGGGCGTATGGCCGAGGCCGGCATTTCCAACGCCGGGGCCTATATGCGGAAGATGGCCCTGAACGGCTATATCCTCCATGTGGATCTTGCGCCCGCCCGGGAGCTGGTCTCCTTGCAGCGGCGGTGCTCCAACAATCTGAACCAGATAGCCGTCCACGCCCACACCTACGGGCTGTACCCGGAAGAGATTGACGGGCTGAAAGAGGACTATGAAAAGCTGTGGGGGCAGCTGTCCGGGGTGTTGAAGGAGCTGGCTGCCCTGGTGGAAAAATAAGATGGAGGGGCGGGGCCTTTTGTGGCCTGCGCCCCTCTCTTTTCTGTTTATGACGCTTCGGGCCAATCTGGCCCGAGGCGGGAAGGAGGGATGGACCATAGCGACCACGCGGCTGATGAAACGCAAGACCACGCCGGGGCTATCTATCGCGCAGTCCATAAAGGACTGTACCGACTACGGAAAGAACCCGGTCAAGACGGAGGAAGGAAAATATATCTCTGCCTATGAATGTGACCCGGCCACGGTAGACGCTGAATTTCTCTTGTGGAAAAGCAGGTACAAAGCCGCCACGGGCCGGGAGCAGGGAACAGATAAGGATGTGCTGTGCTATCAGATACGCCAGTCCTTCCTCCCCGGGGAGATTGAGCCGGAGGACGCCAACCGTATCGGCTATGAGCTGGCTATGCGGTGGACAAAGGGAAATCACCAGTTCATCGTCACCACCCACACCGACAAGGCCCATATCCATAACCACATTTATTACAATTCCACTACCCTTGACTGTACCCATAAATACCGGGATTTCCTCGGCTCCGGCCGTGCCCTCGGGCGGCTGTCCGACACCCTCTGTCTGGAAAACGGCCTCTCTGTCGTGAAGCAGCCGAAGCCAAAAAGCCAGGAGAAATACAGGAACTACGGGGAATGGGCCAAGGGCCGGGAAAGACCGCTTACCTTCCAGCAGAAGCTGTGCGCCGCCATTGACGCGGCCCTTGAAAAACAGCCCTCCGACCTTGCCGCCTTTTTCTCCCTTATGGAGCAGTCCGGCTATGAGGTAAAGCAGCAGCGGGGCGCAATCAGTTTCCGAGCTCCCGGCCAGGAACGGTTTACCCGTCTGCGTTCCTCCACGCTGGGGAAGGGCTATAGCCAGAAGGATATAGAGGCGGCGCTGTCTGGCTCCCGAACAGGCACGGGCCAGCCCGGCCAAAGGGTCAACCTGATTATCGACATTCAATCCAGGCTCCAGGGGAAGGGGCCGGGGTATGAGCGGTGGGCCAAGGTTTTCAACCTGAAACAGATGGCCGCCGCCCTAGCTTTTTTGCAGGAAAATAATTTGATGGAGTATGTACAGCTGGAAAAGAAAGCGGCAGAAACCACGGAGCATTTCCACACGCTGTCCGACCAGATCAAGAGTACCGAGGCCGCACTCCAGACCAACAAGGAATTGAAGGTTGCCACGGTCCAGTATGCCAGGACCCGGCCAGTGTTCCAGGAATACAAGGCCCGGAAATACAGCCGGAAGTTCCTTGCGGAGCACGAGGGCGACATTGAGCTCTACCGGGCGGCCTGCGCCGACTTCAAGCGGATTCTGGGCGGGGCGAAGCTGCCAAAGATGGACGAGCTGAAGGAGGAAGGCCGGGAGCTGGCGGAGAAGAAAAAGAGGCTCTATGCCGAGTACCGGAAGGCCCGGGAGGAAATGCGGGAGGTCACGGCGGCGAAGGCGAACATTGATTATCTGCTGGGCTATGCGGAGCCGGGCAGGAAGAAGGAGCAGGAACGTTAGGGGGGTGAAAATAAGGAGCAAAGCGACGCTGACATTTCGGGCCAAGTTGGCCCGAAGCCGGGTTTGGGGAGGCTCCCCAACAAGCAGATTTTTGCGTTCTGGCCGGAAGGCCGGAACGTAAAAATAGCAACTGTGTGGCCACAGTTGCCCTGCTTGCCAATTTTATACCGAATTCGGTATAATAGTAGTTATACCGAAACTTCTATTATACCGAGGTTTACGGAGCAGCCAAGGTATTTCAACGATTTTTTAAGATAAT
>NZ_CALPDH010000066.1:0-10102 GCF_943193215.1 Acetatifactor aquisgranensis
TGATAAAATCAAGGTTTCTTGATGCCGGCATATTGGTTTTTATCGTTTTGAGTACTTATAATCCGACTTTAGGGATAATAAATCTGGAGCTGCTGGGAGAGAACAGAATCTGCCTGCGGGTAGCGGAGGAGTATCTGGAATTTGCGGAGGAGAATGAGGTGGAACGCCTGATTGATTTTTACTGGATGAAAAATGCCTTTATAGTGGACTTTCTGGCAGAGGAGATGAGTTCCGCCGGATATTCCAAAGGCTGCATTTCCAGTGTGGACGGGTTCACCAGGAATCTGGATCGGAGCGGGGAGTCCTATGCGTATACCTTTTATGACAGGGTGGATTCCGCGATTTATCCTGTGGCGAATATACAGTACAGCGGCCCGTCCAGCATAGTGTATCTTCAGGATTATGGGATGAACGATGGGCAGATGCAATATTATTATGCCTATTCCAATGGAGAACTCCGCACGGCCTATCTTGACGTACAGGATGGCCTTTGCAGGAGCGCTGTCAGCGATTTGGCATGTTATAGCGGTGAATATAGCTGCGGCGAGATCCTGCTGCGGATGATTCCTGTCTATATTGCGGATACATTCCAGAGAGAAAGACTGTCCGGGCTGGCGGGAGAGGGTATTTTTTCTATATACAGTGAGGATGGCAGAATCTGTCACAATGACGCCGAACTGATGCTGACCTCACTGTACCGCGATAAGGATGTGCAGTACGAGGCGGTTCTGGTTCAGTGACCGGCGTAAAATGATTGTGCATTTGTCGGAAAAAATGGTTGCTTTTTTATCTGGCATGTGTTAAGATGAAACGTGTTTGGATTGTATCACTTGATTTCCTGATAAATCAAAATGTTTGGATCATGATGATGCAGGGCTTTAGGAGGTGTGGGACAGTTGGGAGCCTTAAAGATTATACTGACAATTTTATTTATTTTCATATGCATAGCGCTTGTTGTGTTGGTACTGATGCAGGAGGGCAAGTCAGCAGGGCTTGGAGCCATCAGCGGGGCCGCCGAGACCTATTGGGGCAAGAATAAAGGACGCTCCATGGAGGGTCTGCTGGTAAAGCTTACCAAGGTGTTGGCTGCATTGTTCATGATTCTTGCGGTCATACTGAATCTGAATGTATTTTAAGGTACGGAACTGAGACACTCTTGCGGATGCTGCAAGAGTGTTTTTTGTCATATTAGGAGAAGATATGGGTTATAAGGATCAGAAAGCGTCATGGGAGGCAAGAAAGAAAATCATCTGCGAACTGGTGAATGATTCCATCTATGTTCCCATGAAAGAGAAAGAGCTGGCTGCGTTCATGCAGGTGGCAAAAGAGGACAGAGAGGAGTTCCGCAGTATCCTGCGGGAACTTTTGGAAGAGAGGAAGCTCTCCCTTACTTCCGGAGCGAAATATGTGAAAGGAAACGGACCGGCCCTGATTGGTACTTTCATCAGCCATCCTAAGGGCTTTGGCTTCGTGGAGATAGAAAGTGCCGGAGACGGGGCTTTCCAGGAAGACCTCTATATTCCCGAGGGCAAGGCCGGCGGCGCGTTCCACAGGGATACCGTGGAGGTGGCCCTGTTGCCGGAGAGCGAGGGCAGGAGGCAGGAGGCCCAGGTAATCCGCATCATTGCCAGAGGCATGACGCAGATTGTGGGCACCTATGACCGGGTGTCGGAGAACTATGGTTTCGTGATTCCGGACAATACGAAGCTGGCCAGGGATATCTTTGTTCCCAGGGAGCAGTCAAAGGGGGCCATGACCGGCCACAAAGTGGTGGTGGACATCACGGACTATGGCAATGAGCGGAAGAGTCCCGAGGGAAAAGTGGTGGAAATTCTGGGACATATCAATGACCCGGGCGTGGATATCATGTCCATTGTCAGGAATTATGAGCTGCCGGTGGAATTTTCCGTGAAAATCATGAACCAGGCAGAGCGGGTGTCCCAGGAAGTATCCGAGGCGGACATGGCCGGGCGCAGGGATCTGCGGGATATGATGATGGTGACCATAGACGGAGAGGATGCAAAGGATCTGGACGACGCGGTGAGCGTTTCTTATGAGGACGGAAAATATCACTTGGGCGTCCACATTGCGGATGTGACCAATTATGTCCAGGAGAATTCCGCGCTGGACAGGGAGGCATTGAACCGCGGCACCAGCGTCTATCTGGTGGACAGGGTCATCCCCATGCTGCCCCATGCGCTGTCCAACGGCATCTGCTCCCTGAATCAGGGAGTGGACAGACTTGCCCTGAGCTGCCTGATGACCGTGGAGCCGGATGGGGAGATTTCGGATTATGAGATATGCGAGTCCGTCATCCGCGTCGATAAGCGCATGTCCTACACAATCGTGAAAGAACTGCTGGAGGATGAAAACCTGGCGGACAGGGAGGAAGGCTATGGGCAGTATAAAGAGCTGCTGCCCATGTTCCGGGAGATGGAGAAGCTGGCCGCCATCCTGCGGGAGAAGCGCCGCAGACGGGGCTCCATTGACTTTGATTTTCCGGAGTGCAGGATTCTTTTGGATAAAGAGGGCCATCCCACGGAAATCAGGCCCTATGAGCGCAACGTGGCCACGGATATCATAGAGGATTTCATGCTGGCGGCAAATGAAACGGTGGCGCAGCATTTCTACTGGATGGAACTGCCCTTTGTATACCGTATCCACGATGTGCCTGACGGGGAGCGGATCCGGAAACTGTCGGCGTTCATCAATAATTTAGGACTCTATATGAAAGCCGTGGGCAGAACCGGGCAGAAGACCTCCGGGGAGGAAGTCCACCCCAAGGAGATTCAAAAGCTCCTGGCAAAAATTGCCGGGACGCCTGAGGAACCTATGATCAGCCGTCTGGCCCTGCGCAGTATGAAGCAGGCGAAATACAGCACGGAATGCACGGGGCACTTTGGGCTGGCATGTCAGTATTACTGCCACTTCACCTCCCCTATCCGCAGATACCCGGATTTGCAGATTCACAGAATCATCAAAGAACAGCTGCGGGGACGGCTTAAGGAGGAGCGGACTGCCCATTACCGGGAGATTCTGCCGGAGGTGGCAAAGCATGCTTCCGAGACGGAGCGCCGCGCGGACGAGGCCGAGCGGGAGACCGACAAGCTGAAAAAAGTGGAGTACATGGAGGAACGAATCGGCGAAATTTATGAGGGAGTCATCTCCGGCATCACCAGCTGGGGAATCTATGTGGAGCTGCCCAGCACGGTAGAGGGGCTGGTACATGTCTCCAAACTTCCTGGTGATTATTTCCGCTATGACGAAAGCAGATACGAGATGGTGGGAGACGCTACAGGGAAGAGCTACAAACTGGGCATGCCCGTCAGGGTGAGGGTGGAGGACTGTGACCGGTTCAACCGGACCATTGATTTCAGCATTGCATAACATGTGTCCATACAATGCCTGAAAAAAGAGGCTGCCATAGCGGACAGGGATTTTGCCGCCGGATCAGGCCGGAGGGGCAGCTTCGGAAACAGATTGCCGCAGGCGGCAGTGAAACGTGAGACAGAGGTGACAGGAATGGCAAAGGAAAAGGAACCGCAGAAGCTGATAGCCAATAATAAGAAAGCTTATCACGAATATTTTATCGAGGAGACTTATGAAGCCGGCATATCCCTCCACGGCACGGAAGTCAAGTCCATGCGCATGGGAAAATGCAGCATCAAGGAGTCTTTCATCCGCATAGAGGACGGAGAGATATTTGTCTACGGCATGCATGTAAGCCCCTACGAAAAAGGGAATATTTTCAACAAAGACCCCCTGCGTGTCAAAAAGCTTCTGCTGCATAAATATGAAATCAACAAGCTGGCGGGCAAGGTTGCCGAGAAAGGCTATACCCTTGTCCCCCTCCAGGTCTATTTTAAGAACGGCAAAGTCAAGACCCAGATAGGCCTGGCCCGTGGCAAGAAGCTCTATGACAAACGGGAGTCCATCGCCAAAAAGGACCAGCGCAGGGAGATGGAGAGGGACTTCAAGGTCAGGAATCTGTAAGGGAGAAGCTTTCGCCTGCTGACGCAGTTTTTGTTCAACAAAGGCTTTACACTTTTCAAAAAGATTGCTATAATGAAAATGTCCTGCAGATGGCTTTTCTCAGAAAGAAGGTGGCATATGACAGAAGAGGAGTTATTGCAGAAAAATGTAGAAGAATTTGCCAGGCTTCAGGGATATATGATACTTGCGGAGGGTATCAATCTTACGGAATTGGATGTTATAAAAGAGTCACAGGCATAAAATTGAATAAGGGGTAGTAAAGGTTTCGACAGGGGTCTTGCAGCTGGAGAAGCTATCCGTTGCGACACGTTAATCGCACAACTAAACTAAACGCTGAAGATAATTATCAGTACGCACTGGCTGCCTAACCGCAGCTGGTGACGCCGCCTTTGGCGGCTTGTCCGCTCCGGGGCACCCACACTCCGGAACCCGGGCATCGATGATGTGGGAAACGACATGCGTTAAGCTTTGCGCGCATGGGCGTATCATGAAGCTACCGAATATGGCCGATTGTTCGTTGTCTGCCACAGGAGGGAACAGGCGGGAGAGAGACCTGCCAGGATAACGAACTATGATAGTAGAAGGACAGGGAATAGGCTTTTGGACAGGGGTTCGACTCCCCTCTACTCCACTCGTAACACTTGTATCATTATGAAATAAGAAAAGCGGCTGGCGCATGAGGCAATCCGGGCAATGCGGCAGCCTGTTTTTTAGGAGGTGTCATATGGATTCGGAAAAAGCTGCATTGTCTGTCGGAGGATACCTGTTCCTTACGGAAAAGGATGCCCAGCTGGCCAGGGCGGAGGAACAGAGAATCGCTTATTTGGAGGAGCGCATAGATTATTCCTCCCCGGAAAGCATACGCTATATATATGAGAAGACCATTCATGAGCGCCTGTTCAAGACGCCGATAGGTCTGCGCTATCTGAGGAAACTTCGGGACTTTCTGCTTTCCCAGCCGGAGATGGATCCAAAGAGTGTCATGGAGATTCCGCTGTACATCCCTTTCGACGGAGGGCTGCGGGAGCAGACCAGCCCCGCCCGGGCAAGAGTGGCTCCGTCTAAGAAAAAAGATAAGGATAAAGAAAAGAGCCGTTTCCTGCTTTCTGTGGCTTTAAATGTGATGCTGGTAGTTGCCATCATCGCCATGTTCGTCATATCCTTTGCCAGCGACCAGCCCAATATCGTCAACTATGAGAGGGTCATCACAGACAAGTACGCCACCTGGGAGCAGGAACTGACACAGCGTGAGCAGGCTGTTCGTGAAAAGGAGAGGGAACTGAAGATGGACCAGTAGGAAAGGAGGCGCGCAGATGGAGCGGTTGAAGATATTGGTGGTGGACGACGAGAGCAGGATGCGCAAGCTGGTGCGGGACTTCCTTATAAAAAGCGGCTACGATGTGATTGAGGCCGGGGACGGGGAGGAAGCGCTGGACATCTTTTTCAAGGAAAAGGAGATTGCCCTGATTGTTCTGGACGTCATGATGCCGAAGATGGACGGCTGGCAGGTGTGCCGGGAAATCCGTTCCTACTCCAAGGTGCCTATCATCATGCTTACGGCCAGGGCGGACGAACAGGACGAGCTGCAGGGCTTCCAGCTTGGAGTAGACGAATATGTCACGAAGCCTTTCAGCCCGAAGATACTGGTGGCGCGGATTGAGGCCATCCTGCGCCGTACCAATCAGGCGGTGAATGAGGAGGTCATGAGCTGCAGCGGCATCGAGATGGACAAAGCGGCCCATCAGGTGAAGATAGACGGTAAACCGATAGAACTGAGCTATAAAGAGTTTGAACTGCTGGCGTATTTCCTGGAGAACCGGGGGATAGCCCTGTCCCGGGAGCGCATCCTGAACAATGTGTGGAATTATGATTATTTCGGGGACGCCCGCACCATCGACACCCATGTGAAGAAACTCCGCAGCAAAATGGGAGAGAAAGGGGAACTGATCAAGACCATATGGGGCATGGGCTACAAATTGGAAGAGGATAAGCAATGACGGCCCATGGGCATAGGGCTGCGGGCCGGGAGAAGACAGGCAGAACGGGCACGTTTCCTATGGGAAAGATTTCCCATGGGAAAGATTTCCCATGGGAAAGACGGCAATCGGGATGTGAGAGAGGTCAGGTGGAGACTTAGATGACGCATTCGATCAGGCGGCAGCTGGCGCTGATTTTCATCGGGCTGATGGCAGGAACGATTCTGCTGTGTTGGCTGATGAACAATATATTCCTGGAACAGTACTATATCAGGAGCAAGACAGAGGTCATCTATGAGGCCTATGACGCGATATCGCAGGCGGCGAACAGTGATACTTACAGTACGGAGGAGTTCCGCAAGGAACTGAACGATATCTGCGGCATATATAATATCACGGTCTATGTCATGGACGCCAATTCCCGGCTGAAATATGCCTCCATCAACGGCGGAGAGGAATTGGAAAAAAGGCTGGCCGCATATATATTCGGCTTTTTCAACGATGCCGTGAAGGTAATCGTGCAGAACGATGAATATGTGGTTCAGCAGGTACACGCGGACGGCGCGGATTTCCTGGAAATGTACGGCAGACTGAACAGCGGCATCTCCTTTATCATGCACACGCCGCTGGAAAGCATCCGGGAGAGCGTGAAGATTTCCAACCGCTTTCTGGCTTATATGGGAATAGTGACCGTACTGGCCGGCGGCATCATCATCTGGGCTGTCTCCACAAGGATTACGAAGCCCATTCTGGAGCTCAGCCGCATATCGGAGAAGATGGTGCATCTGGATTTCGAGGCGAAGTACGAGGGCGGCGACCGCAATGAGATAGGCCTGCTGGGCGGGAACATCAACAAGCTTTCCGCGTCTCTGGAGCGTTCCATATCAGAGCTCAAGACGGCCAACAATGAGCTGCAGAAGGATATTGAGAAAAAAGAGGAGATAGACGCCATGCGAAAGGACTTCCTGGCAAATGTCTCCCACGAGCTCAAGACGCCTATCGCGCTGATACAGGGTTATGCCGAGGGATTGTCCGAGGGAGTCAATGACGATCCGGAGAGCCGCAGCTTCTACTGCGAGGTTATCATGGACGAGGCGGCGAAGATGAACAACATGGTGAAGAAGCTGATGACCCTGAACCAGCTGGAATTCGGCAATGACGTGGTGGCCATGGAACGGTTCGACGTGACGGCGCTGATAAAAAATTATGTCCAGTCAGCGGGAATCCTCACCAGGCAGAATGAGATAACGGTGCGTATGGCGGAGTATGAGCCCGCCTATGTATGGGGGGATGTGTACAAGACCGAGGAGGTCTTCATGAACTATTTCTCCAACGCGGTGAACCACTGCCGGGCGGTGGACGAAGAAAAGGGAAAGATAATCGTCATCTCTCTGGAACAGAGAGGCTTGAATGTGAGAATAGGCGTGTTCAACACAGGAGCTCCTATCCCGGAGGAATCCATCCCGCATCTCTGGGAGAAATTCTATAAAGTAGATAAGGCCAGGACCAGAGAGTACGGGGGAAGCGGCGTCGGGCTGTCTATTGTCAAGGCCATCATGGAATCCATGAATCAGAAGTACGGCGTGGAGAACTATAATAACGGAGTGCTGTTCTGGTTCGAACTGGAGGGGAATATAGCGTCCGCTGAGAGCGGGAACGGGGGGGAAGCATGATCGAGGAAATGGTTTATACAAAAGTGCTTCTGGTAGGATTGGATACGGGGGAGGAACAGGACTTCGACCATTCTATGGAGGAGCTGAAAAGTCTGGCGGAGGCTGCTTATAAGCAGGTGGCGGGCATCATCGTCCAGCGCATGCCGGCTGTGAACAAGGCATTTTATATCGGCACCGGCAAGGTGGAAGAGGTGCGGGAGTACGCCGGGCAGTGCGGAGCGCAGGAGGTTGTCTTCGACAACGCCCTTTCTCCCTCCCAGGTGCGCAATCTCGGCCGGGAGCTGGGGCTTCCTGTGCTGGACAGGACCAATCTGATTCTGGACATTTTCGCCATCAGGGCCCAGACAAAAGAGGCGAAGCTCCAGGTGGAGACCGCAAGACTGCAGTATTTCCTGCCCAGACTGGTAGGAATGCGGGAAAACTTAAGCAGACAGGGCGGAACTACCGGGGGCAGCTTAAGCAACAGAGGCGCGGGAGAGACGAAGCTGGAGCTGGACAGGCGTAAGATTGAGCACCGCATCAGCGAACTGAAGAAAGATTTGGACGAGGTGGCCGGGGCAAGGCAGACCATGCGGAAGAAGCGCAGTCAGTCCAGGATTCCCAAGGTGGCCCTGGTGGGCTATACCAATGCCGGAAAGTCAACTATCATGAACCGCATGGTGGATTTGTACGGAGACAAGAAAGACAAGACTGTGCTGGAGAAAGATATGCTCTTCGCAACGCTGGATACCAATGTGCGCTGCATCAATCCCAGGACAGATGAGAACATTCCCTTTTTCCTGTCAGATACGGTGGGATTCATCAATAAACTGCCCCATGGGCTGGTAAAGGCTTTCCGTTCCACTCTGGAGGAGGTCAGGTACGCGGATCTGCTGATTCATGTGGTGGATTTTTCAGATGAGCACTATAGACAGCAGATGGAAGTGACAGCAGAGACTTTAAAGGAGCTGGAGGCAGGGGACATCCCGCAGATTGTGGTCTACAATAAGGCGGATAAATGCGATGTGGCGGATATGCCCAGAGTAAAGGGCAGGCAGATTTACATGGCGGCTTCTGAGGGCTGCGGCATAGAAGAGCTGGTGGAGCTGATTAAAGAATGCGTCTATGCAGACCGGGTTCAGGCGTCATTTCTTCTGCCATATGATAAGGGAGGTATTGTTTCCTATTTCATGGAAAACGCCACAGTGCTGGAGCAGGAGTACAGGGATGAGGGCGTATGGATTAGAGTCAGCTGTCATAAAAGTGACGCGGATAAATATGGCATGTACCAAAAAAGCGCGCAATAACATTTTTTGCTTGTCTGGCGGAGAAATATGTTGTATGATTAAAGAAGCGCTGCGATACAGAATGCGGGATGGGTATTTAAAACAGGAACTGGATAAGGAAGAGATGAGATGAAATATAAAAAGAGCTTGATGACGGTAATGGCTGTTGCGATGCTGGGGCTGAGCGGATGCGCTGAGAACCAGATTCCGGAGATGACAGAGGAAGAGATGCGGGCTGTGGGCGAATATGTCGCCTATGCGCTGACGAAGTATGACGCAGGACGAAGCAGCAGACTCATGGACCTGCCTCCCGTAGAGGAGGAGAGCAAAGCCCCTGTGAGCACTCCGGCTCCGGAGGAGACGGTGGGGATGGATCCGGTGGACGACACTCCTGTAGTGGATGCCTCCGGAGCGCAGACGGCCGAGGGAGAGCAGTCCGCGGAAGAGGTTTCCTACAGTGCGGAAGAAGTGATGGGATTCCCGGAGGGAGTCGTCCTGAAATATACGGGGCAGGAAATCTGCGACAGCTATCCGGCTGACAGTGATGCTTTTGCGGTCACGGCAACCGAGGGAAAGAAGCTGATGATACTTAAATTCTCCATTACGAATACACAGGAGCAGGAAACAAAAGTAGATTTATTATCCTCCCAGACCTCATACAGGATTTCCATAGGGGAAGAGCGTTCCCGGAGGGCGCTTGCAACGTTGCTGCCAAATGACATGGCTTTTTATGCGGATACCTTGCCAGCGGGAGGCAGCGCCGAAGTGGTATTGGTGACAGAGGTGGATGAGAGCCTGGCAGAGTCAGGGGCCCCTGTAGCGGTTCAATTGAAAAATGAGTCAAAGTCACACACAATTCAACTGTCCGATGAGACATGACGCGATGAAAACGCCCATTGATGGGCGTTTTTTTGCCCTTAAAATTAAATTGTTGAAAAAAGTCAAAAAAATAAAAAATTTAGTGTTGACAATTGGAGGAAGAGGTGTTATAGTATATTTCGTTGTCAGGCAAACACGACAACGGTCAATCCAAAAAGATTGAAGGAAAAATAAAAAAGTTGTTGACAAAAGCGGAAAGATATGATATCCTATCAAAGTTGTCGCTGATGAAGACGACAGAGCACCTTGACAAACGAACAGCAATGCAACCCTGAAGATTCCGGAGACCATCCGCAAGGATGGAGGAAATTCAGAG
>NZ_CALPDH010000067.1:0-9930 GCF_943193215.1 Acetatifactor aquisgranensis
TAGCACTCTCTTATTTTCTGTTAAAAATAAGATGCTTTAGAGTATATTGCCCTTGTCGCATCTTATTTTACAATGAAGCAATTTTCTATCTTAGTTCAGAATAAAATATGCATAAATGACATAGTTGTCATAATCTGCCGTCTCGCGAAAATCCATGACCGTCTTTCCGATTCGGTATTCTCCGGCTGGAAGCTGTCCATACAGCCACTCCCAGTCCAGCTCCCTTTTCGTCACTTCTTCCTTGGGAATCATATAGGCAATGGAATTGAATCCATAGGCCCCCTCGACCACTACCGGCACTTCCTCCCATTTTCCGTCCCGGTACTGCCCCAGCACGAAGTCAGCTCCGTCCTGAAGCTCTCCTGTGGGCGCTTTTCCGTCAAACTGGTTGTATACAAGAACCGCCCCGGTGGGAGATATTTTTTCCAGGGAAAAAGACAGCCCGATCTCCAGCTTCTCAGACTCATTTTTAAAAATATATGCGCCGCCCTCTTTCACATCCGGCTTGAAAGTAAGAGTGTCGAGAATCGCCATCACGTCATCCCCATACTCCTCCCACCAGCCCTCCACCGAATATGCCAATGCCACCATACCGTCATTCTGCTCCCTGAAGCTGATGAAATCCCAGTATTCATGGCCGTCATAAGTGCCGATATTGGCAGGTCCTCCCGCCAGGTTCACGGTTTCCTCCTGCAGCCCTGTACCGCAGACACCAAAGAAATTGATATAGGCCAGTTCGATGAACCCTTCCGCCGCGCTCTCCGGGTAAAAATGAATTCCGTAATCTCCGCTTACCAGTTCCTCGCTGTCCATGGGAAATGTCTCATACTTCCAGCCATCAGGCACCCTCAGGGATATCTCCCCATATGGGCCGCCCTGGGTCACCTCTGTTGCTGCCGTCTCCTTATTCTGCTCCTCTTCTGTGTCATTGGGGGAAGATTCCCCGGCGCTGTCAGATGGCCCGCCGCTGCTGCCGCCGGACTCATCACCGTTATCGGAGGCCCCCGCATTCCCTGCCGCCTCTTCGCTGCCATCTGCCGGTTCGCCGCCCTTTTCAAGGCCCGCGGTGCCTGCTTCAGACTTTCCCTGATTTTCCGCATTCAAATCGCTCTCATTCTGTATGCCGGTTTCTTTTCCGGATTTAACTGCCGTCCCCGTACCGGCATCTACCCTGCTCCCGCATCCGCCCAATATCATCCCCAGTGCCAGCGCCAGAATCATATTCCTTTTTTTCATATCCATCCGCCCCTTTCTCTCACGCCTCTATCCAAATAGACGAAAGAGCCCAAAAGAAGTTTCTTCCGCACGATAAGTTTCGGTAAATTTCAAGAATCTACTACCTTCCGGCATCCCCCTGTCCTGACGGCTTTCCCGCTTTCAGAGCCTGTGGAATGCCAACAGGAGAACGACTTTTAACTGATAGAAATTACCATGTTTTCGATACCAGTTCTTCCTCTGCATCATCCATTCTCCCGAATATAAAGTTCAATAACAGCGCCGCATACGGATATTTACCCGCTTCATCCGTCACGCCGGTATATTCCGTATGCCCATATCCGCATAGTATCCTGTATTCCATCTGGGACTTGTCGTAATGATAAGCCTCCATAGTCCGCATGAGCAGCTCATTCTGCTCCTTTCTCCCGACAATATCGTTATCAGAAATGAGGAACAGGTATCTCTGATCCTTATTCTCCGGCCTCTCCTGGTCCAAATAATAAATCGGCGCCGCTTCGTCTACCCGGACCGTCCTGGTGTCCATTCCCCTCTCGCGCAGGATATTGTAATGGACGGTAGGCTGTCCCGCGTCAAAGATATATCCTGCTATAGCGCTTTCCTCCACGCCGCATTCCGCCAGGAACCGCGGCTGAAAATGAAGCATCATGGACAGATACGAACCTGCGGAAATCCCGCCGATGAACACACGCTCAAACGAAATATATTCTTTCACATGCTCAAGGCTCCATGCCACACAGCGGGCCGCGTCCTCCACAAAGGCCGGATATTTCGCCTCCGGATACATATGATAATTGGCGCTCACCACCGCGACACCGGCCTCCGCAAGCTCCTGATACACGCCTCTGTTATCGGCCTTATCTCCACCCTCCAGGCCGCCTCCATGGTAAAAAATCAAAAGCGCTCCGCAGACTTCTCCCTCCGGCAGATACAAATCCAGCATGCCTGCCGTCCCTGCTTCCTCCTGATATGCCAAATTCTCCATCACACATACTTTCATATTCACACCTGCTTTCTTTTCATAAATATACAGCCTGACACAATGTCATCCTATGAATCCTCCTACATAAAGCTGCAGTTTGTCGAATGGTTCGATACCATTATTCTACCACAAACACACACTCCTGTTAAATTATTTTTCTACTGGCAAGGGAATTCAGATAGGTCGACAGGCGCCGGAGCCTGCGATTACGTGAAAAAGCCCTTTTCTTTGATGGTACTCAGAGAGCGTATCACCGCTTTGCCGGAACGCGCAGAAAAGCGAAGCAATCTGTATGTTGACCGACGGTATCAGTCCGATTTCGCGTCGCCGGATTTCTTTGCAGACGGTACCAGGGTGCGTCCGGGCTCTGCGAAATGCAGGCTGCTGGCGGTTCTTGTGAAAAACGCGGGCAGGGTGCTCTCCCGCGCGGCACTGACAGACGCCCTGCGGGAGGGCGGATTGATTGAGGAGAATGTGCATCCCGTCATGGAATCGGCAGAGACGTTAACGGCACAGGCGCTGTCAGCCGGCGTACCCGCAGATTTAATCTGCGCCGGACTGCCGAGGCAGTGGGGACAATTCTCGATAACGGCTTGAAATACGCGCCGGAAAACTCGAAAATTTTCATTCCGTCTGCGCCTTACCTCAAACTTCAACAATCAAGCAAACAGATCACTCCTGCTCCAGCTTGCCGGTATAAAGCTGATAATACATCCCCTTCTTGGCCAGCAGGCTCTCATGGTCCCCCCGCTCCACGATCCGCCCGTGGTCCAGCGTTCAGCACATCCTTCCTGTCCCGCAGGATATAGTCCGCGCACCTGCCCACTATGACACAGGGGCCTTTCTTAATGACCTTTACCTGCGCAAAGTAAAGCTGGTCCTGCAGCGGCTGATACTCCTCATAGCGCTCCCTTCCCCCATATGACGCGTAACGGGCGATATTAAAAAGCAGGCTGCTGTTCATATGCTCCCCTTTTTCCTCGACAAACTCCCTGTGGAACCCGCTTTCCTTTGCCGCCATCTCAATGATCTCCTTGTCATAGAACGGCACATCCAGCCTTTTGGCCAGTTCGCTCCCAATGCTGTGCCCGCCGCTTCCGCACTGCCTGCTTATGGTGATAATCCTTCCTTCCATAGATGCCTCCTTAAATCTTTTTCCAATATAATTTCAACATAATCAGAGTCGTGATAAATGCAAGCGCATCTGCCAGCGGACCTGCCCACAGCGCCCCTTCCACCCCTAATGCCAGCGGCAGCAACAAGGTGGCCGGGAGCAGATAAACGATCTGGCGGGACAGGGACAGGACGGTTGCCTGTGTCGGCTTTCCGATTGCCTGGAAGAAAATGCCTGTCGCCATCTGCAGCCCGTTGATCGGACACGCCAGAAGGAAGATGCGGAAGCATTTCACCGCGAACTCATTGTACAGTTCTGATTCCGAACCAAAGAGCCGGACAATGCTCATGGGGGCGAGCTGGAACACCAGAAATGCCAGGACCAGCATGATCGTCGACGCAGCAAGTATGATACGGTATGCCTGCTTTACCCTGTCCTTCTGCCCGCTGCCGTAATTGTAGCCCCAGATCGGCTGCGCGCCTGTTGCCAGTCCAAGAAGGATAGCTGAGACGATCTGGTTCACCTTCATGGTAATGCCTATGGTCGTCAGGGGGATCTCCGCGCCATATTTCGACTGCGCGCCGTAAGATACCAGTATGTTGTTGGTGACCGCCATGACCAGCACAATGGCGATCTGCGTGATAAAGCTGGATATGCCCAGGCTGCTGACCTTCGCCACCACTTTCCCTGAGACGCGGAAGCACTTCTTATCCAGCTTAATGCTCTTGAATCTCCAAATGTAGGCAAGATACAGGAAGGCGTTCAGTATCTGCCCGGCAATCGTCGCCCAGGCCGCTCCTTTCACGCCCCAATGGAACACAAAGATGAAGATCGGGTCAAGGATGATATTGGTGATACAGCCCGCCAGAAGCCCTGCCATGCTGTATTTCGGGCTGCCGTCCGCACGGATCATGCCTGCCATGCCGGAATCAATGGAAGCAAACAGGATCCCATAGGAAATGATCCGTCCATAATCCATGGCGTAAGGCAGGATGTCTTCTGTCGCGCCAAACAGCCTGCATAACGGTTCCAGAAACAGGTTGAACAACACGCAGAGGACAACGCCGGCCACTGCCATGACCGAAATAGAGCATCCTATGCCCCTGGCCGCTGACTCTTCATCCCCCTCGCCCAGCTTCAGGCTCAGGTAGGCCGCGGCTCCGTCACCGATCAGCAGGCTTAACGCGATCGCGATCACCGTCATGGGCATGACCACATTGGTGGCGCCATTGCCAAGATACCCTACCCCCTGACCGATGAAGATCTGGTCAACAATGTTGTACAAGGCGTTGACCACCATGGAAATGATGCTGGGGACAGCAAACGTAAGGATCAGCTTTCCTATCCGTCCCCAGCGGATTTGTTTTTGTTACGGTTGTATCCATCTTCTTACCTCCTGAATTCTTGCTGTCAGCACTCTCCTTTTTCGAGTGCTAACCTTTATCTAAAAAAATATGCCGGCCATTACTGACAGACTCTCGGCATATAACCCTGTCGGGCTATATGCTATATTAAACCACATTCCCTCTTGAAAGTGAATTGACAATATGGTATATCAATGACGAAAACGCAATAATCAAATATTCCACAGCAAACTGCGAAATATTTGATTATTGCGGCAGTCGCCAGGTCCATGCAGGCAGGGCCTTGGCTCGTTGCCCGCGGAAATCGAGGTGGACGCCATGAATACTGACCAATTAAAGAGTTTTATCCAGGTTGCGGAAAATCTGAATTTTGCCAGAGCGGCAGAAATTTTGAACATTACCCAGTCCGCGGTATCCAGGCAGATCCATTCTTTGGAGGAGGAGCTTGGAACCAGGCTTCTGCACCGCACCACCCGGACGGTGACCCTTACCCCGGCAGGCATCAGCTTTCTGGAGGACGCGAAAAACGTAGTCGGAAGACTGGACGCCGCATCGCGGAAAATTCAGAGGCACCAGTCCTCCAGTATCCAGATCCTGACCATCGGCTGCACGGACGAGGCAATCCTGGACCTGCTCTGCAAAGTCCTCAAATCATGCCGGGCCCAGATTCCGGAGCTGTATCCGTTTTTAAAGGTGATACCGCACCGTTCCATTCTGGGGTTTTTTACCAGGGAGAGATTGATCTGCTGTTCGGATTTCAGGATGACATTCCGTTGAAAAACGACATCATCTATCAGGAGCTGTTCCGGATCCCGCTGTGCTGCATCGTTCCGGATACCCACCCTTACGCCGACAGGACAGAGCTGGCAAAAGAAGAATTGTATCTGGAGAATATCGTGGTCTGCAATTCCTATGCAGTTCCATTCAAGGCGGCGGAGATGCAGAACCGCATCGCGCAGCATATCCCTCCGGAATCCATCTACATCTGCGATAATCTGCAGGCTCTCCTTACGCTGGTAAGAGCCGGTTATGGCTGTTCCATCCTGCCGCGGATGCATTTCATCAGTTCGGACATCCGCATCATTCCAATCACCGGCAATGAGCCTTTGTCTTATGGTATTTTCTATCGGAAGAACGCGGTAAACCCTCTGTTGAAAAAGTTTATCTCTATCATGACCACAACTTCTTTCCAATAGAATAGAGGCGGTACAATTGCTTTAATACTATATGGCCGGACTCAGCTTTGTAACTTATTAACTATGTAACCCCTGCAGCTATATCTTTATGCTCTGCCATGAATCCCACGCCAGCATTGTATACTCCCTGGCGGCGGGAAAATTAGGTTGAATATCTGATTTTCTCTCACCCCATTCTTCCCAGCAGGGGGTATTAAACCGCCCTTTTGCCGCTTATATTCTGTTTTGGTGCATGATGATTTTACCGCCGCACAACGGTTTTTTATTAACCGCCGGACAGCATGGAAATCTTCTTTTTATGCGTATAATGCGTAGTGATACTTTTCCCTGTTCTGTTGAAGAAAAACCAGCGCTACAATCATGGTGATTAGTTCTGCTATCGGTACCGCAAGCCATACCCCTGTTACACCCAAAAGGTTAGGCAAGGCAATGTAATCAACATCACTGTAATCAGTCCGAAAGTCCGCAGAAATCTTAGCGATACCTCGTCGTGCGGCAGTCGTTACTCTACGGTACAGAAGCCGGAGCTTGCTTGTTCCTCTCTCTGGGTGCGTTCGTCAAATTCCGCTTGACTATATTTTTCAATGCCAGTCAGCGTTCCATTCCCGGAGGCGTCCGGGTGGGCAAAGTCACGGACTGTATAAATGTCGACAGTTCCGTCCGTGCTCCCCAACGTGCGGAGTGCCCCTTTGAATTTCCCGCTGGTCAGCCCCTCGCCATTGGAGGTCAGCACATCCCGGAAAAACCGAACCTTTTCACCGTTGAAGTACCACCGGTCATTTTTGATGTCATAGGTGACGCCAAACGCCTCGTATTCCTTTGCCATATCTTCAAGTTCCTTTGCAGAGGGCGGGTCACCAGCTAAGGCAGCGACGGGAGGCGGATTTTTGATTGCCTCGATGTCACGGGCGGCAAATTCTTCCGCCGAAAACTCCTTTACACCAGTGAGCTTTCCGCCGGGGTCGAAAGAACCATCTTCGGCGCGGACAATGCTGGTGAGGTCACGGACAGCATATACATCAACCACACCATTCTCGTTGAAAAAGTCGTTTCCGGCCTGCATCCCGTTCTCCACGGTATAGTAGTCCTCAAACCACCGTACCGCTTTCCCATTGTATGTCAGTTCGTTTTTGCTGGCATCGTATGTCAGGCCAAACTGCGCATAGGGTTTGAACAGTTCTTCATAGGAAATTTCGGCGGAGGAACCGTTGCCTTCAGCAAACGCAACGACAGTCTGCCCGGATTCCTCCGTCATCGGCAGGGAAGTCGTTCCGCGTTGAGAGGTTCCGCCTTGGGATGCTGCTGCGGTACTGCACCCGGCCAGGCATCCCACAAGCAGTACCCCTCCGAGGGCTAAGGCGAGTAGTTTCTTTGTGTTCATTGAAAAACACCATCCTTTCTTTGAGTGTACCTAAAGAATACCACCTTTTTTTGTGATACGTTTGGGATTCGTTTGTGATTTATGTGTAGTTGAAAAGCGGCGGAGCAATCGCCCGCCGCTTTCCTGCGTCTGTCAAATTGTAAAAGAAAACTTTACCCCGGCCTGTGTATTGCAGACCGTACATTCGCTTTCATGCTGGCGCAGTATCTCCTGCACGATATACAGTCCTAACCCGCTCCCGCCGGTTTTACGGCTTCTGGATTGCTCCACACGATAAAACGCATCAAATAATTTCGGAATACTATTCTCCGGGATATGTGCCCCTGTGTTTTCAACAGAAAATTTTATCTGTCCATGTTCTGTGCGGACAGATATATAAATAGAGACTCCCTGCGGGGAATACTTGATTGCATTCCCTATCAGATTCGAGAACACTTTCTCCATCAGCAGTTTATTTCCAGCCATAAGAGCGGATGGCGGAGCATCGAGATGCATTTGCAAGTCCTTTCCCGCAATTAAATCTTCGGTTTCACTTAAATAGGATTTGATAATCTGAACACAATCCAAACAGTCTTTTTTGAAATCCGCCCCCACAGTTTCCAGCCGGGAGATTGTCAATATCTCCTGCACCATTGTTTCAAGGGTATTCGCAATTTCCAGCGATCTTGTCAAATATTTCTCGCGGTCTTTGTAGGCCCCGATGCCGAGCAGCATCCCCTCTAACTGCCCTTTGATAATGGTGACAGGCGTTTTCAGCTCGTGTGAAACCGCCGAAAAGAAATTTGTGCGGGCCTGTTCTAATTCCTTTTCATGCTCAATATCGGCTTCAAGTTTTCTGTTTGCGCTTTGCAGATCAGACAGGGCGGCTGAAAGATTGCGGGACAGCCTGTGCAGGCTTTTCCCCAGCGTTCCCAATTCATCAGTCCGTTGTTCATCAACCGTCCAATCCAACTGCAAGTCAGACATTTTTTCGGATATGCGGCTGATTTCCAGTACGGGCTTTGTAATCATATGAGAGTACAGCCAAGATACGACAAGGGCAATCGCCAATACTAATAGCAAGATAATCGGAAAAACGCGGATAAAGGATTGTTGTAGTTCCGAAATTTGTTCTGCCTCACCATAGACAACGAGAGTATAACGGTCACTGCAGTCAGAAAAAGAAAAATAGTATTGGTTTGATAAAACGGGAGAGATTTCACCAAGGCCAGTGACTGCCGTTTGTGCGATATTCCCCTCCCATTCATTGTCAAATTCTTTTGTGGGTAATGTAATCCAATCGCCTCCACTGTTGTACAACTCGACTGAATTGATTTCTGTATTCGCAATAAACTGGTCAAACAAGCCCCCGCTTTCTGAAAACGGCACTTGTTCCAGTTCCGCAATAAATTCTTGTGTCCGCTCATCTAAAATTATATTTAGCCTGTTAGAATAGGTCTGTGGCATCAGCCATGCCAGCAGACCGAACACTAACAGCGATACAAATAACAGCATGATTGATGTAATGAAAAACACCTTAGCATATAGACTGCTTTTCATTTTCTTTATCAATTTTATATCCCACCCCTCTGATTGTCTGGATAAAATCAATGCCCAGCTTTTTCCGCAAGTTTTTGATATGTGTATCAACCACGCGCTCGTCCCCATAAAAGTCATACCGCCACAGCTTATCCAAAAGATTTTGCCGTGTCAAGATACGTCCTTGATGGGTCAGCAGTTCTTTCAGCACTTCAAATTCCCGCTGGGTCAGTTCATAAGCGCTTCCGTCCACCGTGGCCGTGTAGCTGTCACAATCCAAAACAAGGTTTTGGTAAGCGATCGTTTTATTTTCATCTTCCCCCGGCCCGCCGCTCCGCCGCAGAACGGCGGCAATCTTGCGAATTAAAATCGGCATGGAGAAAGGCTTTGTAATGTAATCGTCAACCTGCAAATCCAGCCCCCGTATCTGTTCTTCTTCGCCGCTCAATGCGGTAAGCATGATGATGGGAACCTTGGAGTGTTTGCGTATTAGCTCACAGACAGCAAAACCATCAATTTTAGGGAGCATCACATCTAGCAGTACCAAATCAAACTGTGCGGTGGAAAATACGGAAAGGGCCTCCACTCCGTCATTCGCTAAAACAATGTCATAGCCCACCTCCTGCAGAAAGTTCTTTAATAATTCCTGAATATCCAAATCATCCTCGACAACTAAAATTCTTTGCATAATGCCACCTCCGAAAAGAGCATATCATAGAATTTTGTGATTAATGTGTAGTTTTCAAATTTCCTGCTGATTATACCTCTGCGCGAGCCATTCTGCAATCTTGTCAACTGAAATGCCAGGCAGCGAAAGTGGGTGCCGGAAACACATTGGCCGGATGCTGAACGGCATGGACGAAAAAGAGCTTATCATCATAGAGGGGCCGCAGAGTATGAAGCTTCTTTCTGCCACGCAACCGAAACAGCAAGGTGTATAAAGAATATGCACTCATTGAGCGCAAGAAAAGACGGTAAAGCCCTTGTAATCGGGGCTATACCGCCTAATCTAAAATTACTTCCTTATCACCGCAAACTTTGATGTCTATAAGCTTTATCCAACTCCCCGAGTAGGGCTCGAACCTACAACAACTCGGTTAACAGCCGAGTGCTCTACCATTGAGCTATCGAGGAATCTC
>NZ_CALPDH010000068.1:0-9771 GCF_943193215.1 Acetatifactor aquisgranensis
AGATAGTATTTGACACTTGAGAATTAAATTTGACGTTTTTGTGCGGGAGACAGGAACTTTAGTTTGCTGGGCTACAATGAACAGTATGAAGAGTACGCTATCCATGATACCGACAACTTCCCGATTGCGATTGGCGAGTATGTTTCCATTGAAGAACTCAACGAGATGTATGAAATGATAGAGGAACTTCCCGACTATATCGTAGAATGTCTGGACGAATTTATCAGCCACTTTGGGACGCTGGAAGAAGTCGTGGAACATAAGGACGATATTTATTATTATCCCGACTGTGAAACCATGACAGACGTTGCCTACTACTACATAGACGAATTGCAGGCACTTGGCGACATTCCACCCAGCTTACAGAACTACATTGACTATGAAGCCTACGGGCGAGATTTGGATATGGGCGGTTGCTTTATTGAAACAAGCCGAGGTATGTGCGAGATACCATATTAACGCTGGAAGATCAGCGACAAGCATTGTTGCTACTGACAGCGTATTTCTCTTTTAAGGGACAGTCTGAAACATGGCTGTCCTTTTCTATTTAGAAACTTACGAAAGGAGCTGAAAGAACTTGAAAAAGATTAAAAGCTACACGGGTATCTGGAACGTGGAAAAAGTCTTGTATGCAATCAATGACTTTAACTTACCCTTTCCCGTTACTTTTACACAGATTACATGGTTTGTGATTACGGAATTTCTCATCATTCTGTTTGGGGATATTCCCCCACTTTCCATGATTGAGGGAGCATTTCTCAAATATTTTGGTATTCCCGTTGCTCTCACTTGGTTTATGTCGCAGAAAACTTTTGACGGAAAGAAGCCGTACAGCTTTTTGAAATCACAGATAACCTATGCCCTGCGACCTAAAATCACTTATGCAGGAAAAGCCGTAAAACTGCATAAGCAGATATTGAATGAAACAATCACGGCAGTAAGGAGTGTGAACTATG
Organism: Acetatifactor aquisgranensis; assembly: GCF_943193215.1. Lineage (NCBI taxonomy): Bacteria > Bacillati > Bacillota > Clostridia > Lachnospirales > Lachnospiraceae > Acetatifactor > Acetatifactor aquisgranensis. The sequence goes on from NZ_CALPDH010000068.1 coordinate 957, forward strand.
TTCCCGATAAAATATATTGACAATAACCTTGTCTGGAACAAGGACAATGAGGTGTTCGCCTACTATGAGCTGATACCATACAATTATTCTTTTCTATCCGCAGAGCAGAAATTTATCGTACATGACAGCTTTCGACAGCTAATCGCACAGTCCCGTGAGGGTAAAATTCATGCCTTGCAGATTGCCACAGAAAGCTCAATCCGAAGTCAGCAGGAACAGTCAAAGAAACTGGTAACGGGAAAATTAAAGGAAGTTGCCTACCAGAAAATAGACGAACAGACCGAAGCGTTAGTATCTATGATTGGGGACAATCAAGTGGACTACCGCTTTTTTCTTGGCTTTAAGCTCATGGTTACGGAAGAACAGCTCAATCTGAAGAACATTAAAAAATCGGCGTGGCTGACGTTTGCGGAATTTCTCCATGAAGTGAACCATACGCTGATGAATGACTTTGTTTCCATGCCGAATGATGAAATCAACCGTTACATGAAAATGGAAAAGTTACTGGAAAATAAAATCTTCCGTCGCTTTAAGGTACGTCGCTTGGAAATCAATGATTTTGGGTATCTCATGGAACATCTTTACGGCAGGGACGGTATCGCTTATGAAGATTATGAGTACCAGCTACCAAAGAAGAAATTGAACAAAGAAACGCTGATAAAATACTACGACCTTATCCGTCCGACAAGGTGTGTGATTGAAGAAAGCCAGCGGTATTTAAGATTGGAACATGAGGACAAGGAAAGCTATGTGTCCTATTTTACCGTCAATGCGATTGTCGGCGAGCTTGATTTTCCGTCAAGTGAAATCTTCTATTTCCAGCAACAGCAATTTACCTTTCCCGTTGATACTTCTATGAATGTAGAAATCGTGGAGAACCGTAAAGCATTAACGACCGTCCGCAACAAGAAAAAGGAATTGAAAGACCTTGACAATCACGCTTATCAAGCAGGAAGTGAAACCAGCTCAAATGTGGTGGACGCTTTAGACAGCGTGGACGAGCTGGAAACTGACTTAGACCAGAGCAAAGAAAGTATGTATAAGTTAAGCTACGTGATACGGGTGTCTGCACCCGATCTTGACGAGCTGAAACGCCGTTGTGATGAAGTCAAGGACTTTTACGACGACCTCAATGTAAAGCTGGTGCGTCCTGCTGGGGATATGCTGGGGCTTCATTCTGAATTTCTTCCTGCCAGTAAGCGATATATCAATGACTATGTGCAGTATGTAAAATCAGATTTTCTAGCTGGGCTTGGTTTTGGTGCGACACAGCAGTTAGGGGAAACTACGGGTATCTATATGGGCTATTCCGTTGATACGGGAAGAAATGTGTACCTGCAACCGTCCCTTGCCAGTCAAGGTATAAAAGGTACAGTTACCAACGCTTTAGCTTCTGCTTTTGTCGGTTCGCTTGGCGGTGGGAAATCGTTCTGCAACAATCTTCTGGTGTATTATTCGGTTCTCTTTGGGGGACAAGCGGTTATCTTAGACCCAAAATCAGAGCGTGGCAACTGGAAAGAAACGCTCCCAGAGATAGCCCACGAAATCAATATCGTAAACCTTACCAGCGACAAGGACAATGCAGGACTTCTTGACCCATTCGTGATTATGAAGAATGTAAAAGACGCTGAAAGTCTGGCAATCGACATCTTAACATTCCTTACGGGTATTTCCTCTAGGGACGGCGAAAAATTCCCCGTACTTCGTAAGGCGGTTCGTTCCGTTACCCAGAGCGACAGTCGGGGCTTGCTCCATGTGATAGACGAGCTACGCCGTGAAGATACACCCATATCAAGAAATATTGCAGACCATATCGACAGCTTCACGGACTACGACTTTGCACACCTGCTGTTTTCAGACGGTACGGTAGAAAATGCTATCAGTCTGGATAACCAGCTCAATATCATTCAAGTAGCCGACCTTGTGTTGCCAGATAAGGACACGACCTTTGAGGAATACACGACCATTGAATTATTGTCGGTGTCTATGCTGATTGTGATTAGTACCTTTGCCCTTGATTTTATCCATTCAGACAGAAGCATTTTTAAGATTGTCGATTTGGACGAAGCGTGGGCGTTCTTAAATGTGGCACAAGGAGAAACGCTCTCTAACAAGCTGGTTCGTGCTGGGCGAGCTATGCAGGCAGGCGTTTATTTCGTTACACAATCTTCTGGCGACGTGTCAAAGGAAAGTCTGAAAAACAATATCGGCTTGAAGTTTGCCTTTCGTTCTACTGACATCAACGAGATAAAACAGACCTTAGAATTTTTCGGTATCGACAAGGACGACGAAAACAACCAGAAACGGCTTCGTGATTTGGAGAACGGACAATGCTTATTGCAGGACTTATATGGGCGTGTCGGTGTGGTGCAGATACACCCCGTCTTTGAAGAACTGCTACACGCCTTTGATACCAGACCGCCCGTACAGAGAAATGAGGTGGAGTGATGAAAGAAAGGATAAAAGGTGCGTTCACAAAAAAGAAGATTTTCCACTTTCTCAAAATGGCTCTGTTCGTGGTGGCACTCTCCCTTATCCTGCTTTCACTTCTGGGGACGGTGGCTCATGCGACGGGGCTTGTGGACGATACCATAAACGCAGAAAATCTATATTCAAAATATCCCCTTTCCAACTACCAGCTTGATTTTTATGTGGATAATAGCTGGTCGTGGCTTCCGTGGAACTGGCTGGATGGGATTGGAAAATCGGTGCAGTACGGGCTTTACTGCATTACCAACTTTGTCTGGACGATAAGCCTTTATTTAAGCAATGCAACGGGGTATGTGGTGCAGGAAGCCTATAAGCTGGACTTCATCAACGATATGGCAGACAGTATCGGAAAGAGCATACAGACTCTTGCAGGTGTTACCGAGAATGGCTTCGGGAGTACGGGATTTTATGTAGGTTCTCTATTACTGATAATTTTAATCATTGGTATTTATGTTGCTTATACGGGACTGATAAAAAGAGAAACCAGCAAAGCTGTTCAAGCGGTTATCAATTTTCTTGTGGTGTTCGTGCTGTCGGCTTCTTTTATTGCCTATGCTCCCGACTACATCAAGAAGATAAATGAATTTTCATCAGACATCAGTACCGCTTCACTTGACTTGGGAACAAAAATCATGCTCCCCAACTCTGACAGCGAGGGTAAGGACAGCGTGGACTTGATACGGGACAGCTTATTTTCTATTCAAGTGGAACAGCCGTGGTTACTCTTACAATTCGGGAACAGCAACGCAGAAGAAATCGGGGCAGACCGTGTGGAAGCTCTTGTATCAGCAAGCCCAGAGGACGAGGACGGGAAAACCAGAGAAGAAGTCGTGAAAACAGAAATCGAGGACAACGACAACAACAATCTGACGATACCGCAGGTCGTGAACCGTTTAGGCATGGTGTTCTTCCTATTGTTCTTCAATTTAGGGATAACGATATTTGTATTCTTGCTTACGGGCATGATGTTGTTCAGCCAGATACTTTTTATTATCTTTGCAATGTTTTTACCTATCAGTTTTCTTCTTTCTATGATACCTAGTCAAGAAAATCTGGCAAAGCAGGCAATCGTGAGGGTGTTTAATACCATAATGACACGAGCAGGAATAACGCTCATTGTAACGGTGGCGTTCAGCATTTCCAGTATGTTTTATAACATCTCCGCGGACTATCCGTTCTTTATGGTAGCGTTCTTGCAGATAGTATGTTTCGCTGGTATTTATATGAAGCTGGGCGATTTAATGAGTATGTTCTCTTTGAACGCTAACGACAGTCAAAGCATGGGACGAAGAATTTTCCGCAGACCATATCTATACTTGGCACATAGGGCTAGGCGTATGGAAAGACGGCTTGCTGGTGCGGTTACGGCTGGCGGTGTTGCTGGTGCGGTGGCAGGTAGCACGATTTCAAACAGAAAACCGACAAGGAACACAGCTACAAAAGACAGTCGGGGCAATACCACTTCCAGCATGGGACAGCGTGCAGGTTCAAAGGTGGGGGCTGTCTTAGATACGAAAAATAAAGTGAAAGACAAGGCAAATGCTGTCAAAGAGAATATCAAGGATATGCCGACACAGACCGCTTATGCGGTGTATTCCGCAAAGGAAAAGGCAAAGTCCAGCGTGTCCGACTTCAAGCGTGGCATGGTGCAGGAACAGCAGTCCAGACAGACGGGACGCTTGGAAAAGCAGGAACAGCATAGGCAGAATATCGCTGACAAACGTATGGAGCTTCAAAAGGCACAAGAAGCAAGGCAGGCACAGCGAAAGGCTGATGGATCAGCGACAACGGGAGCTACCCGTCCCCATGAGCGACCAGCCACAGCTTCAAAGCCGAGTGCGGAAAAAATGCAGGAAGTCAAACGTCCTGCCACAGCGACCACTTCAAAAGCAAGTGAGCCAGTCAAGACAAATGTTATCAAAGAGCGTCCGTTATTTTCTGGTGCTTCTGATAAGAAAGCGACCCAGTCGGCACAGCCAGTACATAGGCAGAATGTAGAAAAAGTGATATCGCAGGAAACACGCCAGAATTACACAAAAGACCGTAGGACAAAGGTTCAGCAGACGCAAACCGTCCAAAAGAACCAGCAGACAACAGAGAAAACTCGTAACCTTGTGATGAAGAAAGGACAGAAGAAAAAATGAAACTGAAACATATCGCTATCATTGGCAGTCTGTTTCCTATCCTCTTTTCTCTGGTGCTTTTCTTTGGTGTGTTGATTAGTGCGGACAGCGACGACGAGAACAGCAACTTTTCTTCTGGCATTACGGGTATGAATTTGTCCGCAGAGGTTTTGAAACATCAGCCTATGGTAGAAAAATACGCCAGAGAAAACGGTATCTCCGAGTATGTCAATGTATTGCTGGCTATCATTCAAGTAGAAAGTGGTGGTACAGCAGAAGATGTTATGCAGAGTTCAGAAAGTCTTGGTTTACCGCCTAATTCTTTAGATACGGAAAGCTCAATCAAGCAGGGGTGTAAATATTTTGCGTCCCTGCTTTCTTCCTGCAAAAATCAAGGTATCGACGATTTGAATGTAGCGATACAGTCCTATAACTATGGCGGTGGCTATGTGGGATATGTGGCAGGAAAAGGAAAAAAACACACTTTTAATCTTGCAGAGAGCTTCGCCCTTGAGAAATCGGGTGGAAAGAAAGTAACCTACGCCAACCCGATAGCCGTTGCGAAGAACGGGGGCTGGCGGTATGGCTATGGAAATATGTTCTATGTGGAATTAGTCAATCAATATTTGACTGTGGCACACTTTGATAATGCGACAGCACAAGCGATTATGAATGAAGCGTTGAAATATCAAGGCTGGAAGTATGTGTATGGTGGCAGTAACCCGAACACTTCCTTTGATTGTAGCGGACTTGTGCAATGGTGCTATGGAAAAGCTGGTATCTCTTTACCGAGAACGGCACAAGCACAGTATGACGCTACCCAACATCTCCCACTCTCGCAGGCAAAGGCTGGGGACTTGGTGTTTTTCCATTCTACCTATAACGCTGGTTCGTATGTAACCCACGTCGGCATTTATGTAGGAAATAACCAGATGTACCATGCAGGCGACCCGATAGGATATGCAGACCTAAGCAGTAGTTACTGGCAACAGCACTTAATCGGTGCAGGACGAGTAAAACAATAGAAAGGACTTGAAAAATATGTTTAAGAAGAATAAGAAACAGACAGAAACTATCAAAGAACCAAAAGAAAAAAAGGTGCGTACTGTCAAGGTAGGCACACATAAGAAAACCGTGATTGCGTTGTGGGTGGTGCTTGTCGCAAGCGTGAGCTTTGGGGTGTATAAGAATTTTACGGCTATCGACCAGCACACCACCCATGAAAAAGAAATCATTGAACTTCGCTTGCAGGACACCAACGGGATAGAAAATTTCGTGAAAAACTTTGCGAAGTCCTATTACACATGGGATAACAGCAAAGAAGCTATCGAAGCAAGGACGCAGGCAATCAGCGGTTATCTGACAAAGGAATTGCAGGACTTAAATGTAGACACCATTAGAACCGATATACCGACCAGCTCCACGGTTACAGATGTGATTGTATGGCATATCGAGCAATCGGGAACGGACACTTTTTCTGCTACCTACGAAGTAGATCAGCAGATAAAAGAGGGAGAACAGACAAGCAATGTGAAAGCAACCTATACTGTAAAAGTCTATGTGGACGCAGACGGGGATATGGTAATCGTTCAAAACCCTACCCTTGCACCAGCAGTTGAAAAATCAGACTATGAGCCTAAGACACCAGAAGCAGACGCAAGCGTGGACGCTGATACGGTAAATGACGCTACCGCTTTTCTGGAAACATTCTTTAAGCTGTACCCAACAGCGACGGAAAAAGAGCTTGCTTACTATGTATTGGGAAATGTGATTGAACCTATCGGCAGGGACTACCTTTATTCTGAACTGGTAAACCCTATCTTTATAAAGGACGGCGACAATGTGAAAGTCAAGGTTGCGATAAAATTCATTGATAATCAGACAAAAGCGACACAGGTATCGCAGTATGAGCTTGTGCTACATAAAGATAGCAACTGGAAGATTGTGGGATAATGAACAAGGCTTGCGTCATACGGTGTATGCTCTGCAACTGAACAAAGTGGAATGTGGGTATTTTAAATGCTGTTAAGGGTATTTGAGCTTAAAGTGCTTGCAATTGCTTTAGAGAAATATTAAACTTCTATCGAAGTAATGGAGGGAAATACATTGAAACTGCAACTATTGGAAAAAAAAGATTTGACTGAAACGGAAATAGATATACGATATTCAAGTATGACACAACCTTTAAATCGGATTGTTCAATATATCCGTCAACAGGAATATCTTATACAAGGAATTTTTGAAAAAAAGCTGTATCAGATACCATTAAATGAAGTCTTGTATTTTGAAACCGTTGATAAAAAAACATTTATGTACACTCAACACAAAATATTTGAATGTAAAAAGACACTTTCTGCTATTGAACAAGATTTAATAAGGTCAAATGTTGTAAGGATAAGCAAAACAGCCTTATTGAATATTTCTTGTCTGGTCTGTGTTAAACCTTACCCTAACCACAGATTATTGGCAGAACTTAACAATGAAGAAAATCTGATTGTTTCAAGAAAATATATTCCTATTCTAAGAGATAAGATAAGGAGTGGCTATTATGAATAAATTTTTAAGGACATATCTTCCTGCATTTTCTATGGCATTTACATTTATTATTTTGTATGCAACAATAAGCAATATTATAGTAGGATATTCTAAAGACAGATTTTGTTTCTTTATTTTGCAGGTGTTTGTTTATCTTATGGTGTCAGTGATTGTCGATTGGCTTCTATCATTTATAGATTTTAGCAAATATATACATCACTTTATTGCTGAAATGATTATATTATATCCAATAACCATTGGTGTGGCATTTATAGGCAAATGGTTTGCATTTAGTGCAATTAACATTACATGGTATTCATGTGTCTATATTTTAATTATGATAGCCATTCATTGCTATTTTTATCATATTTCCAAAAGACAAGCTGATGAAATAAATAATTTTTTAAGATTAAGGAATAAGAGGTAATAGTAATGGGCGATATGACAAAATTTAATAGTGCTATTGAATATTATATATTTAATGTGTTGCTAATATGTTTACTTATTTCCGAAATATTTATTTTCTTTTATACACGTTCAAAACAAAATAGAACTGAAAAAATTGATACTAGAGATTTAGGAACTAAATGGTTGTTATACTTAAACTTTGTATTTTGCTTGATAATTAGTTTTCTATGTGTCAGTCAAAAAGCTCCATTTTACATAAGAGAAATGACTTTACCTGCTTACTCTGCAAAAATTGGTATGCTAATTATAGTATTCGGGATTTGTATTCGTATAAAAGCTGTTTTAACTTTAAAAAAGGCATTTACATTAAATGTTCAGATTAGTAAAGAACAACAACTAATAACAAGTGGTATGTATAAATTAGTCCGCCACCCTGCCTACACTGGAAGTATTTTGTCCTTATTAGGTGTAAGCATTGTATTAAAGAATATACCTGCTATATTGATAGTTGCTATTTGTAGCTTTGTTTGCTACCAAATAAGAATAAATGTTGAAGAAGCAGTTTTACAAAAATATTTCAAAGGATATAGCTTATATAGAGAAAAAACATACAAACTTTTTCCATACATATATTAAAATTGTTGATAACCAATGTTTTATCATTAAGGGAAGATTGCATTATGGAACGTTTTAAGAAGATTATTTAGCAAAATACAATTTATCGAAACACAATTTATAATTGAATATATCAATATTTTAGCTCGTACAAACAACAAGTTTTGTGCGGGCTTTTTTTATACTCAAAAATTTTCAAAAATTTTTATCTTCAACTTAGCAAATCACACCTGCCATTCCCTATATGGTGCGGAAAGAGGGATAACCACTTTTCACGTCGTAACGGAAAGGGGGTGAGATTGATGAAACCGTCTGACTTCCAAAAAACTGTTCAATGCCGTTTTGAAAGTTGTTTGAAGAAAGTTGTCCGTCATGTTGTTAAGGACTACCAGCAGGGATTGAAGCGACGAAAAGACAAAGAAAGTCCATTCTGTGAGCTTCCAGAAATCGTCGTGGAAAAACTGGCTGTGTGGGACGAATACGACAGCGATTATACATTTTTCAACGTATGCGGTAATGATATTCGTATTTGTGATGATGAACTGGCAGAAGCCTTGAAACATTTGTCTGAACGTAAGTAGGTAATCATCCGTATCTGTTATTCCCTGTTTTTCTTTGATACAATACCATCAAAACGTTGGAGG
>NZ_CALPDH010000069.1:0-9302 GCF_943193215.1 Acetatifactor aquisgranensis
GCACTGCGCAGTCAATTGGATAAAGGTTGGAAAAATAATTCGTCATTTGCGTCTCCCTCAATTCGCCGTCCGACAGTCAGGGTCAGGATGTAATTGAACAACGCCTGATTCCTTCCATCCCCTGCATCCATATCCACAAATTCAGCGGTTGCCTTTACCGGGAACAACCACTTGGGCACTTCCTGATATTTCCCACCTTCTTCAATGTCCCATTCACAAAACCGTTCTTCACCGTTTATCTTGATGACCTCATATGACAGTTTGCTGCCAACCTTTATATCAGCAGTCAGCCCAACCGCAAGCTGCACATGGGTACGGTTTCTTGCTATCGCGTGGTTCTTGAACAGGAAGTGTCTGCCCCTACTGGTGCAATACACCCTGCAATCAAGCTGAAATTCTTCCACAATGTTCATCAGTATTTCAGACTGTTCAGCATCGTCAATATCAATAAGGATGGTATCATTTGCCAGTACCCCGCCAAAACCATTCAGGTCTTTTACTTCCTCATAAGTTTTGTACTTGGTTCTGTTTTTCAGTTTTTCAATGCTCTGTTTCCCCTTGGTTTCAACATAACCTCTGTAAAGCATCCATTTTCACCCACCCTTATGTGATAATTTCCAACACTTTCTTGTAGAAATCTTTGTTCCTGATGTTCCTGTCATATTCTGATTGCCGGGAACGCAACAATGACTTCATTTCCTTTAGTTCCTGCCGGAACTCTTTGACATGATTATTATAATGTTTCCACCCGTCACTGTTCCGTTTGTACCTGTCCCTGTTTGCGGTGCAGTTGCCCAACTGTGTCTGACAGAATTTCACTTTCCCCGTATAACCAACGATGTACTTTGCAAGTTCCTTCTGTCTTGGTTCAAACTGTTCCATTTCCTGTTCAATGTATTCCCTGATTACGCTTTCACATTCAGGCGTGAAACTGCTTCTGATGATTTTGACCAGTTTCCTGACCTTTGAAATGTTATGGCAACTCAGGAAGTTTTCAAGATGAATAATCATTGAACCGTTTTCATACTTGATTTTTAAATCCATTAAAAACCTTCCTTTCCGGCATCATGCGACAATGCCAAACTGCTTCAATCGTTTTTTTGCTAAATCTATGTACCAACCTTTGTCAAGGTTATGCGGTACTTTGACCCCACACACATCATCATTGCAGATAAAACAGTGGTCAGGGGTATTTCCAAATTTCTCACCTTTGGGTTTCACCTTTTTCCTTCTCAATAACCGCCCATCATCCTGACTGTTAGAAGCAAAGACCCGGTATGATTTATAGGTGTATCTGACTTTTTCCGGGTACTCATATATTTCCTTGATTACCCTGACACCAGTTTTTGTGATGACAGGTGTGCAATGCTCATGTTCCACCCAGTCATATTTTTCCGACAACTTCACAATCTTTTGGAACATTATCAGGTCATCACACTGGTTTATAGTCTGTTCAACTGGTGTCTTGTGTACCATGTATTCAACCAGTGCCTTGTTCAGTATAGGTAAATCATTGTCAACCGCTGAAAGTTCCTTCACATAAGCACCGATTCTTTCAACACCGCCATCTGCCCCTATCCAAAGGTAGTTGTTCACATCCTTCTGATATATTTCTGAAATGTTGTCCAGTTCAAGAAGGATTTCACAATATTCAGTAGAACACCGCTGTTCCCACTCCCAACAAATGTCATCCACCATTTCAAAGGCTTCATCTGTGTCAGGAATCCAAATGATAAGACCATCCGTGTTTGACTGAATCAGTTCAAATCCCGGTATCACTTCAAGGTGTTCAATCAGGTCAAGAAGCATAAGTTGACCGTTGATGCACATACAGTTGTTGTTCCTTGGGTCATATGCCGGGTTCGTTTCATCCTTCATGCCACCTGATAGGGCGTTCAGCATTTTCTTATATGGCAACTGTGCCTTTTTCAACCGCTTTGCTTCTGCTTTGTCCCCTGCCTTGGCTGCTGCAACCTGTCCCTTCTTCAATGCTTTCCTTGTCTTGTATACCTGTGTATAGTTGTCATTGGTTGCAGCCCTTGTGACCAGTCCCCAAGCAATCAGCATTGACGGGTAATAATTGTTCACATCAACATGAAGAATCTGCCCTGTTTTATGTATGGGGGTTGATGCTGCCCCATGCAGCCCGCCAAAACCGAAAGAATGTGGTATACCCGCAACAACTGTGTCAAGGTTCTGTGTCTTGTACCATATCTGTTTATCGTATTTGTCACAATTCTGTAAATCCAATGACAACGCTTCTTTTCTCTTTTCCTCAAACCAATCCTGAACATATTTGTATTTGTTCAGTCTTAGGCATGGAAGGAAGAAATAGTCAAATTCATCCTTGAAATTCTTTCTAACACATCCAAGGACTTTTGCAGTGATTCTTGCTTCACTGTCCCCTATGTTTGACAGGGACACCATATCAGGGAACGCTTGCACAATACCGTGCATTGCATTAAATTCATCTATTTTTTCAAGGAACACTTTGATTGTCTGTTCCACATCATGCCGACAATACTTGATTGTTTCTTCAATTTCAGCCTTGGTCAGTTTTCTGTTTATATCAAAAGGAACGCCAGTTTCCTTGATGTTTGAACCAAGAAAACCTTCCATTGTTTTCAAGCCAACCGGGGGGTTCGGCATCACATCATAATTTGTCATCGGTATTTTATTGAACACTGACGAAAACTGCCAACCTTCCCTTTTCTGCACGATTATCCAGTCATTGATTCTTTTTGGGTCAAGTCCTAACAGGATTCCTTTCATGATGTACTGGTCATAATGCCTGTTGTTAAAACCAACCCATATATCGCTTGTATTCGCTTCATATAAGGCTTTTAATTCATCAGGGTTATTCACTATCACCTGTTCGGTTTTGCGGGTCACATCAATGAATACCGCAAGCCAGTCATGCTTGAAAACCTCAAAGTCATAAAATATCACCACACTTCACCCTTTCTGAAAATGGCGGTGGAGGGTGTGACCCAACCACCGCCTGATGCTATTTTAGTTAAGAACTCTTAACTTTGCAACAAAATTTTTAGATGTCAAATACTTCCTCAATGGTGATAGGGTTGAACTTGTTGGCTGCACAGGTAACTTCAACCTCGATGTTCCCCTGAATGGACTGGAACACATCAAGAATCTGGTCTGCAAAGTCCTGATAGTTGATGAACTCAACAGGTTCTTCATCCTCACCAAGCAGTTCATTGACCCATGTGCATACAGACTTGATTGCCCTGCCATCATTCCAGGATTCGCTGTTCTTGTTCCCGCTGATGACCCGGTTGAAGAAAATCATGCGGTTAGCCTGTTCACCTTCCTTGATTTTGCACTGAACCGCAAACATCAGCTTGTCATTCGCCTTGGTCAGCTTGATTTCCATTTTCTCGATGCTGACAATGTACTTCCCATCCGGCACTTCCGCAAAATCCGTGTCCTTTGCTTCTGCAACCTCTTTCTGCAATGCTGCCAAATCTACCTTGTTATCAAATGCACTGAAATCAATAGCCATAATCTTTCACCTTTTACCTTTTACCTTTCTTAATTTGTTTTATGTGCTGTCAAAACTGCTTTCAGCAGTTCAAACGCCTGAACTTCATTGAACCCCGCTGCAACATAGGAATCATAGATTTCCTTTGCAGCCTTTGCCCCTTCTGCCGGGGTTGTTGCTTTCCTCTGCTGCTGTTCCTGTGCAGGGAAAGGGCTTCTGCCGGATGCGGTCATTTTCCTGACCATATCGGCATCACTGACACCTTCCAGTATCGAACCAAGAACGCCCAAACCAACCAATGCACCAAGGGCATCCATTCCATCATTCTTTGCCATTCCGCTTTACTCCTTCCTTAGCGTGTCCTTCTTGTCCTGCGGGTGCGTGTCCCCGCATCCTGTGCAGCATCCTGACCCTGTGCAGGTTCGGGCTGCTTCTGCTCCTGTGTCTGACTTCTGCGGGTTCTTCTGCCGGATTCAGGCGGGTTCATAGCACCTTCAACAGAATTTTCCCCTTCTTTGGGGATGTCCATGAACTTATCAGCAAAATTCCCCTGCTGTGCAAGGCGTTTCACACCCTCACCAAATTCTTCCTTGGTGATTTCCTTTGCACCTTCCGGGACTGCATCGCCCTTGTGCTTCATGACATAATTATCATCAGCTTCGATGTAGAAATAGGTGTCAACTTCACACACCGCTGCGCTTGCTGCCTGTCTTTCCTTGCGGGTTCTGCGGGGCGGGGTTTCCAGTTCCGGCTTCGGTACAGTGTCAACCGCTGCACTTGCTTCTTCAAAAGGGATTTCCTCACGCCCGTCAGCAACCTTGTCAACAGCTTCTTCACACTTTTCCATGTATTCAGCCATTTTCTGCTGATTCTCTGCAACAACTTCATCATGGGTCTTTCCCCTGCTGCCCCTTCTGCCACCCCTGCCAGTGGTTGCAGCCTGTTCAGGCTTGCTTTCAGTTTCGTCAGCGGGCTGTGGCGGTGTCGCTGTTTCAGTTGTGGTCTTGGCTGCATTTCTGCCACCCCTGCCCTTCCTGCCCTTCCTGCCATCGGCATCCGGCTTTTCAATGTTCGCTGCAACTGCTGCATCAGCCTGATTCATTTCAGCATCCGTCTTGTACTCGCCCACTTCATAGTAGTTGCGAATTTTATCAGCCACATAATTCAGGTCATTGTCAATGGCATATGCCGGGAACATACCAATAGGTGACTTCACTGTGTCCTTCCCGCTGTTCTGTGTGTAGAAGTAATACTTGCCCTCATTCACCCCGGTTCTAAGTACCACCGTGAACAGCCCTTCAATGGTGATTTTCTCCCGCAACAGCTTACCAATCAGCTTCACCGTCACCTGACCCCCTTCAAGGGTTTCCAAGTGGCTCATATAGGCAACCACAACATCATCCGGGATTTCCTTGCACACTTCGATAATCTCAAAGTAATTTGCACCAAAGTCATTGTACTTGTCCCACCCGGTTTCCTTGATGCGGTTCATATACGGAACTGCAAGGATGTACTGGAAATCATCAACCACAATCAGCTTCTTCCCGGCTGCTGCCTGTTCCTTCATGAACTTGGTGATTTTGCGGGATTCTGTAACGCTGTTCAGCATTTCATACTTCCCCTTGAACGGTAACGGTTTACCCACCGGGTTCACTACCGCTGTTGTTGCCGGGTCACAATTCCGTAAACTGGTACTTTTACCTGTGCCGGATTCCCCCATAATTAAGACCATCTGTGCCATATTATTTCACCTTTCCTTTCTTGGTTCTTACTTCCTCTTGGTTTCTTCACGCTTGATGTCTGTCCTGATGACATCGCCCACACGGTACACGGAAATCTTGCCACCATCAGGGGTTTTCATTTCCATCTTGGGAACTTCCTGATTGTCCACCAGTGTCCTGTATGCCTTGTTTATCCACTCCAAATAATCACGTTCCATATTATTTCACCTCACTTTCCCAACTGCTGTTTTGGTTCTGCCAATGGCTGCTCTAATCTCATGACATAGCAATCCTTTGTGACCTGAATACTCACTGTATTGTAGACTTTCAGGAAATCATTGATATGATATACTCTGCCAAATAAGAAGTATCTAACGGTATATAAATGATAACAGGCATCATTCCCCACTTCCTTCCCCTGTATCACCTTCCAGTACCCGGCTTGACCACATATCAGCCCAGTGCAGAATCATGTACAACTGGGTTTCATGACCCTTTACCGCATAGTTGGCGGTTTCATACAGACCATCATGGTATCTGATAGCAAATTCTTCTTCTTCCGTCAGGTCAATAAAAAGGGTTGCCAGTTTGATTGACCGGGTTGCATGGTCAAGCGGTAACAGGTCGGGGTTGCGTTTCCAAGGCTTGGCTTCTGACTGCTTATATTTCTGTTCCGGCTCTTTCTGTGTGGGTCTGCCGTCCTTAATCATGTTAGGCACATACATTTGCTTTCCATAGTCCCCGCACTTTCCAAGGTCATGAAGCAGGGCAGCAATAATCACACTATTCTGAACCTTGTTGTATTCCGCACCACCCAACAGAGGAACACCTATCTTTTCAGCGGTGTGGCACACGTTCAGGGAATGTTCAGCAAGCCCGCCCTCACCAATGGAATGGTTGCCACCTGATGCCGGGGCGGTGAAGAATCCTGCATCTTCCATGTATGCAATCAAATCTTCGATACCCTCACGCCCAGTCTTTTTCAGCGTTTCAATGATTTCTGTCTTGACAGCATTTTCAACTGCCGGATTTTCCTGTGTTACTTCCTTTTTTGCCATGTTCTTATTCTCCTTTTAACTTTATTTCCCAATGCTTCTGTTCCTCAATGTTCCCAAGATACCAAGCATTAAGTTTCGATTTTTCAGCATTGAACATTTTGAACTGTTCAAAATCCTTTGGATATAGCAGGATGCCATACCCGCCTGATTCCCTGATTCTTTTCAGGTTGTAAATCTGTAACAGGGTAGGCACACCATCCGGGGCTTTTACCTCAACCCCCATGAAATAACCGTCTGAACAGACTAACAGGTCAGGGATTCCCTTCTTGGTATAAGCAGCACCGCCCCAGTATTTCAGAATCCAACAACCGCTGTCCTTCAGGAACTGCTTGACTTTGTTTTCAAAGTTCTTTTCTGCTGCCACTGGTTTTCACCTTCCTTCTGTATGAAGTCCTTGCAGGGGTATTCCCTTGACCCTTCCAAGCACTTACTGTATTTGACACAATCCTTGCAAGTCACTGTTTCACCCGTTTTCATCACCTTCTAACTGTTCAATGAACCGCTGCTGAATGTTCAGGATTTCTTGGGTGTAATCGGTCTTGAAAACCCCCTTGTCCCACAACCTTCCTGCACCAGTTTCACCCATGTTATAAGCCATAAGCACCAGTTCAACATCCTGATACCGTTCAAACAGTTTCCTAAGAACGAACATGCCCGCCCTGATATTTTGGTATGGGTCAGTGTAATCAGTGACCCCAAGGGTTTCAGTCAGCCATTCATGGTTTTGGATGTTGATTTGCATATACCCGTAATCATTTGTTTTGCTGATTGCAGCGGGGTCAAAATGGCTTTCATGCTCAATCAGTGCCATGACAAGGTTGAAGTCCATGTTGTAGCCTGAACACAAGTAGAAAACAAATTCCTGTTCTTCTTCCGGCATCCGGCAATCAAGGGGCTTGAAATCCAAGTCACCCGCACCCCAGTCAAGGGAAACTTCTTCTGTGAAGCAGCGGTCATCATACGCCCCATATACAAGGGTTTTTGTGTCAACCTGTTCATTTATATGTATCTGTCCTTTTCGCCCGTCCTTGGCGGTTATATGAGTTTTCAGGGCATATCCTGAAAGACCGCCAACCACGAACCCAAGGACGGTTGCAATGCACAACAGGATGATGACCCGCTTTGCCATTGCTGCCTTTCTAAGATTCTTTGAATAGTTCATCTGTCAATTCCTTTCCTTCCTGCAATGCTGCAAGGTTCTTTTCTTCAATGCTGCCCTTCACCAATAAGTAGTAATAGAAACAGGGGTTGTCCTGACCGATGCGGTGAACACGCTTCTTTGACTGTTCCCAAAGGTCACAAGACCCTTTCCCAAGTGGCAATGTAAAATAAATGACCTTGTTCGCCTTTTGGAAATTACCGCCCATTGCACCCGCCTGATACTGAATGAAGGTGATGCTGTTATTGTGGCGTTCATAGGCTGTTCTGCTATCTTCACCGCCACGGACTACTGAAACAGGTCTTTCAAACCTTTCTGCAATGGCTTTCATCGCTTCATATTCAGCAGTAAAGTTATAGAACACAATCAGCCTATCTTCTGTTGACTGCACCAAGTCACTGAACCCTTCCAGTTTTTCCTTGTGGTACTGACCGCATAACTGTCTTGCATACAGGGTCTTGGTCAGGCTGTTATCACCGACAAGTTCAACCCTTGGGGTCACATCTACACCATAAAAGTCTGAATCATCTTTGAACTGAATCAGGTTCTTGATGTCAAGCATCAAATAACTGTTCTTGATGAAGAACTGGTATTCCTTTGTAGGCTTGAACATGATTTTCTGTTCAACCTGTTCAGGAAGGTCAAGGACTTCACTGGTTTTCATGAATACTGCACCATGTTCAGCAAGTTTCTTTTTCAGGTGTTCAACGTGTTTATAGCCAACAATGACTTCCTGCTTGAAACCATCGCCATTTTCAACCCAACGGGTGTCAACATAGCTGTTCCAAAATGCTTTTTTCGGAATATCCCAACCAAGCAACCGAACCTGTGACCATAGCCTTTCATATTTCCCGGCTGTTGGTGTACCTGACAGCAGCACCACACTTTCAGGTTTCATTTTCAGGATGAACTTTGACCGTTTGGCGTTCTCATTCGTTATCAGGCTTGATTCATCCAACATCAGGGTGAAGTTGTCCAGTGTCAGCAACCAATTACGCCTGAACACTAAATCATAATTGACCACGCCCACAATCTGACTGTCAGGCTTATAATATTTGTCTGTTTCCACCCTGTTCCTGAATGTGACCATCTGACTTTTACTGGTCAGGTCAAACACTGCATAGTCAGGATAATGTTCTGTGAAGTGCTGCACCCAGTCATCAATCTTGGATTTCTGACAAATGACAAGGTTCACTGTATTGTTCAGCAAATACATTTTTTCAGCACCTACAAAGGTTTTACCAAGACCCATATCAAGGTAATATGCAACCCGGTTGAAGTGTTCAGTTTGGTTCAGTACCCGGTTCTGATGGGGCATGAAGTTCAGTTCATTCATCTACCTTGATACCTGTACACTTTTCAAAGATTTCAGGGTCAAAGTTCGGCAAAGCCCTGATGATGTCTTTCTGACGGTCTGACAAGCTGCCCCACCATAACTGACCACAATCAGATTCATCAAGCACTTTCAGATAACCGCCAGTTGTTTCATGTGTCGGATGCTCTGCCTTTTCTTCATCCGTCATATCCTCTGAATACACCCATTCAACAACATTCTTTGGTATCTGATTCAGAAGATACCGGGCATCACTGTTCAGCCAATCCCTATATGACCAATCAGAAGGTTTGTTGAACATACTGATTTTAGGTTCTTCTGTCATGAAACAACCAGTGTTAAAAGATGACTTGTTCCAGTCCCCGGTGTTCCTGTTCCCAGTGTTCCTGTTCCCGGTGTTGCAGTCCCCGGTGTTCCAGTCCCCGGTGTTCCAGTCCCCGGTGTTCCTGTTCCCAGTGTTCCAGTCCCCGGTGTTCCTGTTCCCAGTGTTCCTGTTCCCGGTGTTCCTGTTCCCGGTGTTCCTGTTCCCGGT
>NZ_CALPDH010000070.1:0-9120 GCF_943193215.1 Acetatifactor aquisgranensis
CATCCAGGCACACGGGAATGATGATTTCATGGGTTGCCACCATGGCGTTTATGACGTTCATCCCCAGGTCCGGCGGATTGTCTATGATGCAATAGTCATATTCCCCGGCAACTTCCCCCAGGGCGGTTTTATAACGGTCATGCTGTGCATGGTCCTGGTCTGCCTTTACGGCAAGTTCCGCCAACTCCATGAAATAGTTGCAAGGTATTACATCCAGTTTTTCATCCGCCGCAATCCCGGAAACCCTCCGAATACTGTTTTCTCCCATATGGCCGGTCCGCATAATCCGGCACGCTTCCGCCTCCTGGTCCCGGTTGTATACCTCAAACATACGGGAAGCGTTCCCCTGCTTGTCATTGTCGAACAACAATACCCTGCTACCAGGCCGCTTTCTTTTCTTGTCCCCCTCTGCCAACAGTTCCGCCATGGAAACGGCTGTGGTGGTCTTGGCACACCCACCCTTTAAATTGATGACTGAAACAATCTTCATTTCTTGTTAGGCTCCTTTCGCTTAATCTTCACCATACGGGCGTATATGTAGAACGCCGCATTGATTCCATTGTACTTAACCTCTGCATCCAGAAATTCAAATCCAGGGTATGCTTTTTCCATCTGGCTTTTCAGTTCTTCATGGTCCCTTGCCATCCGCTCCACATTGCCCTTTTTAAACTTTGAATAGCTTCTTGTCGGCTTGTCCGGCTTTTTAAGGTTCTTTGACGGGCACCATCTTTTTGTCCCGTGTGGGTTCTGTGATATGTACGTGGCAAGCCCGGTTATAAGGAAATCGTCATCCGGCTTTATCCTCCTGGTGTTCGGTCTGTCACATTTTCCCCATAGTTCTTCCAGTTCGTCCCGGTCCATCCCGTCCCCGGATAACAGAATATGGAAGTGTGGGCGTTTGTACCCGTCAAAGGCAAGGATATAAATATATTTTGCATTGTCCAACCCGTCTTTTTTCCGGCGGCGGTTTATCCGCTTTATGAAATTGGTTATATCTTTCCTGGCCCTCTCTTCATCACCAGGCAGACAACCATCATTCCATCCAAATGTGGCCCAAATATCACCCTTGCCGAAATTGATATTTGCCAGGCGTATCAGATAACGTCTTGCGTTCTTATCGTTTAGGTTCCGCTGTGACGGCCTGGTTTCCCTCTTCTTTGCCGTTACTGGCATATCCTTTTTATCCTTAAAGGCCGGGTATACCTGGCTTTCCAGTAATACGGTTCCGTTCTGGATGTTCTCCGCCTTGGTGGTGGTTGTCCGATAAAGGCACGCCACCTTTCCATCCTTTAACAGCTTTTCCAACTCCCATTCTTCCAGGGTGTCACACTGCTTTTGGTATGCTTCCTCATAATCGTAATCATCATACAGTTTTTTCATGTTCCCCACCTTTATATGTCAAGCCCCTACCCTCTTTCCTGCTCCTGGGCATCACTTCCCTTTTCCTCCCCTCCCTCCCCTCTTCTTATCACCATCACCCACCTATGCCTTTATATCTTTCTATAAATCCCCAGGGTGTCCGATATGCTAATACCCATTACAAGGACGGGCAAGGGGCACCGCCCATTTAAAAAAATCAGTCCAGAAATTTGTCAAACGCTTTCTTTATCAGTGCAAAACCGAACAAGGCCAGGCCGGATATAATCAGCATTGCCGCCGCTACTGCCGCCATAATTATGTAAACCTCCATGTTTTCCGCCTTTCTTTCTATATATGGAAGAAAACCCTTTCTTTCCTCCATATCTTGTGCTATACTGTCCTTGTTAAGTTCCAACCCGGTTGCTTTTGGTGTTCCCCACCTTGCAACCGGGTTTCGCTTTCCCCGTTCATGCTTCCGGCAACTCTCCGAACATACTTTCGTATGTTTCCGTTGCGTAATGCATCAAAAGGGTTTTGGCTTCCTCTTCCTCTATCGCTTCGCCATACTTCTTTTGGAAATCTTCCTCATGGGTCAACAGCCAGTTCCCTTTTTCAGATTTCCATAACTCGCAATCATACGTTTTTTCTACTTCTCGCCCCTGGAATACCGCACGCATTAAAGGGCTGTCATTTTTATACCATTTCCTTACTGCTGCCACCCGTTCCATCTTGTCCGTGTCATGCTTCATTCCGCCAATCACAAACCGCATCCGGCACCCCAGGATTCCAAACCACGGATGGTTTCATATTTTGTATACAGAATATTTATAAGGTCCTGCTTGTGCCCTGGCGTGATGCACCCGGCGGCTTCCTTTTCATAGATTCTTCCGGCCACATACCCGGCCCGGAAATCCAGTTCCGCCAGGCTCTTGTAATTTTCCAGTTCCCGGTCAATGACCGCCATCATTGCCTTTACTTCCCTAACCTCTGCCAGTTCCGGGCGGATGCCCCGGTGGTTCCTGCTTCCAGTGAAGAGGAACGGCACCGCCTTTTCCCGTTCCACGGCTCCCAATATTACCGCAAGTGCGTTTCCCATGTTAAGTTCCTCGCTTTCTGATTCCTATTTGCCCATATCGTGATATTTCCGGCGGAATTTCTTATATGGCGTTCCCTCTTTCCGGCTACGGCAATAGCCGTTCCATTTGTAGCAATCCCTGCATCCCGTCCGGCAATAGTTCAGATATTCCTTTTCAAAGCGGCATTGCCAGTTATGCAAGCTGCTCAATGGTTCTTCCAGGAAAATCCCATACAATGCACCAATCACACGCTTAATCATCCCGTCCCATTCCTCCCTGCTGCTGCAACTTATATTCTTCCACTATGTCCACAACCCGGTCCATGATGCTTTCCAGGGCTTCAATAGGCATTGCCTTATCGTCTATGTAGAAATCCGCATAAACTTTTCTTGTGTCATTCCCCCCATCTGTCCATCTGCTCCGGCAATGGCTCATTCACCGCATCAAAGATAATGCCCTGCTCTGTACACCATTCCACGGCATCTTTCAAATCCTTTCCGGCTCTGCTTGTCCAGAGGATGATTTTATGGCCGTTGGCTTTCAGCATCTTCACCGCCGCCACAACCTTTGCCTTTGGCCCCACGATTTCCGGGAACCTGGTAACGGCCAGTGTATTGTCAAAATCAACTGCATAAATCGCCATAGTCTTTTCCCTCGCTTTCTGCCTGGCCGTCTGCATCCGCCTGGCTCATTTCATATTTCAACAGCATGGCCGCCACCTGGACCATTTCACAAGCGGCATCCACGGCCTGGCGGTATATTGCCATTGGCTTTGCATCTTCCACCAGGAAACAAGCTATCTTTTTCCCTCTTACGCCGTCCCATAACACGGCAAGGGAAGATTCCGCATTGTCCAGGGCTTCCTTGGCTTCCTCCATCTTCCCCAGTGTCACGGCGTAACCCTCATGGCGGCTATTGAATAAAGGGAACCTTTCGTTTGCCCGGTTCAGTTCTGCCTGGGCGGCGGCTTCAACCTCTGCCCTTAACTCATTCATTGCCATGGCTTCCATCCTCCTTTTCCCCGTCCGTGTCCTGGTCCTGCTGCCCGGTTCCGTCTATCGCTTCATAATGACTTCCATCCTCGCACGTTTCACATTCTCCGGCGGTAAATGTTTCACGCATGGCATTGTTTACGCACGTTTCGCAACTCCATGTTTCCGGCATTTTCTTTTCCCCGGCGGCATCCCTGGCCTTTAACTTTTCCGCATTGTCCAGAATGATTTCATTAAGCCGTTCCGTTTCCGCCAGTGCCACAATACCATTTAATGTTTCCACACCCCTTGCCAACCGCTCTTCATCCGGCAGCATACGCAAGAAACGCCTGGCGGAAGTAATCATGCTCTCAATCTCATAGTCCGGGTGTACTTCTGTTTCCGGCAGAATCTCCGGGGCTTCCATCTTCCCGGTAAGCATTTCCCGGATGTACTCATGGGGCACGTTGCACCTGGCCGCATTTTCCATTAGTTCCGCCCTTGCCGCTTCCCTCATAAGTTTGTAAAATTCCGTGTACTTCATGTTCACGGTTCCGTCACTTGTGAATCCATCTAATAATCCCATGCCCTTTTCCTCTCTTTCTATCTGTAAATCCTGGATGCAAAACAATATAAAGGTTCTGCATCAATTTCCATTTCTTCCCGGTTCTTATAAATCATCAAAGAGAACCACTCTTCCCCCTCTTCATCCGTGAAACGGTGGGCGAACTTCTCAAACCCGAAACGGGAATTTATCCTTGCCCCCTCCACCACGTTTGACAGCTTCGCAATCTCACGGCTGCCCAACGTCACGCCCTCTTCATGGTACTGCTGCCACTTTCGGAATGTTTCTTTGAGATATTCCAGAAAATCCGGCTCCACCACTCCATTGATAGGCGTATAGCTTTTATAATTGGCTTCTGCCATCCTCAATTTGTCCATCCTCTTTTCCTCGCTTTCCCGGCCCTCTGGCCGTTTATCCATGCACGCCGCCGCATAACCTTTTTTATCCTGGCAATCTTTTCCTTGAACTCCGGCCAGTCGGTTATTTCCACCTTTACTTTCAATTCCGCCATCTTTCATTCCTCCTAAATGATGATTTTGTAATATAGGGTCATCTGCAAATCAGAAAAGCGGAAATCCGGCGTTTTCTCCGGCTCCATTGGCGGCATCAGTCCCCGGTCTTTCCATTCCTTATGCCGGATTTCCGGGGATGCCCTAAACCTCTTCACCTGGGCATCCAGGACGGCATCCGCCACGGGGTCATGTGCCAGCAATGCCTTATACCCTTTGTATATGGTTTCCTGCCCTGCTTCGCTTTTGGCATCCCGTACTATCAGCAGATTATCCGAATTGCATATCAATTCCAGGAACTCCCGTACCATCATGGTTTCCACCCTCGCTTTCCGCTCTGATTATGCCGATAAATACACGCTCCGCACACGGGACCGCAATACTGTTTCCCAGGGCCATATAGCGTGCGTTGTCGGACATTTCCCTGCCGGATGCCCCGTACCTTGTCCAGTAATCCGGGAACCCCTGCAGGCGTTCACATTCAAGCGGCGTAAGGCGGCGGACCCGGTACTTTACCGCTGCGGCAATCCGCTCAATTATCACGGCAAGGGTTTCACTTCCTCCCCCTGCTGCCCCACGGCTCTTTTTTATGGTCCCTACGCCCTCCTTGAACTCTGCATAACCGCTTTGTGTGTAGGCTACGGCGTGCCGGTCCGTGCTTGTGAGTGTCGGGGCAACGTCCTGGTTTATCCCTAATTGGTTTCCGCCGTTCTTTTCATCCCTGCCTATGACGTTTCCGGCTATGGTATAGACTGGAAGCAGATAAAGGCCAGTTTTCCCACCGCCGCCCCCATCCGTTCCCATAAGGGTTGCGCTCTTCTTGGAATTTATATAAATCCTATCCGCCGTCCTGCCGAAATCCAGTTTCATTTGTCCGCCTGGTTCCTCTGCCAGTCCTCCGCTATCCTCTCCAATAGGGCTATCTTTAGGATTGTCGGAACTTCCTTTTCCCTCTTCTCGGCCCGTGACAGAATACCCCAACACGCTCTCGCACTCAAAAAGTATTTGTCCGGCACGTCCATTTCTAAAATCTGTGACAAGGTAGATTCTTTTTCTACGTTGGGGAACTCCCCAAAACTGTGCGTCAAGCTGCCGCCATGCGACTGTCCGCAAATCCCCCCCTGGTTCCTCAATTCCAACCAATCCGGCGGATGCCCATTTCCCACTTGTAGGCATTGGAATACTGGCTTCTGTGATTTCTTCCAGGACCCGGCGGAAATCCTCTCCCTTATTGCTTGAAAAAGCCCCGGCCACATTTTCCCATATGATATACTTTGGATATTCTCCATCTGTCTTTTCCCTCATTTCCCGTATAATCCGCACGGCTTCCATGAATAGGCCGGAACGGGAACCGTCAAGCCCCGTCTGCTTCCCGGCCACGCTTAAATCCTGGCAAGGGCTTCCGAAACTGATAATATCCACCACGGGGATTTCTCCGCCTTTTATCCTGGTAATGTCCCCCAGGTTCACGGCATCCGGGAAATGCCGCCCTGCTATGTCAATACAGTTCGGCTCTATCTCACTTGTCCATACGGTCTTGATGCCGTGCCGCCCTGCTGCCAAGGGAAACCCGGCTATCCCGTCAAAAAGGCTCCCCAAAGTCAAACCGGCGTTCATCTCAACGGCTCCGGCCTGGACGGTTCATAGACAATCATCACCGTGTAAGAAGTCCTATAGTCTGCAATCTCCTTTCCACGGATGACGGGCAAGGTTTCTGTCCCATGCTCAATTCCCATGATTTCCGCCCCGTCCGCTTCCAGGGCGGCCAGGTTCTCATTTACCTTTGTTTCAAGGTCTTTTAAATCGGTGTCCCTCTTTAACATGATTTTCACGCTGAAATCCTCGCTTTCTGTTATTTGCCCAGGGAAACGGCTATTCTATCACGTTAAGGCTTTCGTCTATCTTGAAAAGCCTTTTTCCGCAATCTGTACAGACGGCATATTTTCCAGTGTTCTTATATTGCAAGCCGCTGTGTAACTCTGTGCTTTCAATCTCTCCCGTTTCCATGTCCACATAATATTCCCCGGTGCCGCTTATCCTCTGCTTTACCGTGAACATGGTGCCGCCGCATCCTGGGCACTTCTTTATTGGAAAATTATATTTTCTGTCCATGTTCTCACCCTTTCATGTAAACCTCTATTCCTCCGCCGCTTCAAAGAAGAAATCACACAATCCCTGCTCTTTCCCCGTATCATCCAGAAAATAAAATTCTGCCATATCTCCGAACCCCTCAACCTTGTAAATGTCATACACTTTTCCCCGTGTTACGTTCTCCACCTGGCTATGTTTTGGGCTTCCGTTGAAATATCCGTCAAGGAACGGCTTTTCTGACATTTTTGCTTTGAAAGAAACTTTCCTTTCTCCAACAAACGGGTGACTGTCCAAATTGCTGTAATAATCAAATTGTGACATACTTTTCCCTTTCTTTGGTTTTTGCATACCGCAAGCGGCCATCCGTCCATATCACGCCCTATGGCTTATAGGATGACTACTTGCAATATACCGGGTGTTATCGTACAACCTTTTAAACGCCGGATAACTTCACCGGGGCGTGGCATGGTTTTCTAGTTTCCGGCCTACCTGGGAAGAATAGGCGTGTACGCTTCCCTGGTAGGTACTTTCTGCACCAGTGCAACCCATCAACAGTTTATAGGGGCTTTGGACCCTCGCGCCGCCCATGGTTGGCATGGCCGTTTTAGTTGCCGGGCGGTATGGATGCCGCCCTGGTGCTATAACAAAATTTAAAGATTCAGCTGATAAATTCTTTCATAGTTGAACCATAGCGTTTCTATCCTCTTTAAACCGTGTTCTGCCTGGGTCTGTTTCTGCGCTTTGCTCCATCCGTTCAGAATTTTGTTGTAAACCTCATTGTCATATCCGCTTATAAGTATTTTCCCCGGATGCCTTTTTACTGCTTCTAAAAGTTCTATATGGTCATCCTTTGACATTTCCAATTTATACAGATAGCCTTTTCTTGTACCCGGCAAATATGGCGGGTCCAGATATATGAATACATCCGGCGTGTTATATCGTCTTAATAGTTCCAATGCCGGAAGCCTTTCAATTTGTGCGTGTTTCAATCTCTCCGCCGCCAACAATACCCTATCCGGCAATTCACCCCAATGTTTAGTTGTCTTTGGACTATTCCCTTGTTGACTGGAACGGAAGCCATTTTTATAAACATTGCTGCTACCCATCCCCATCCAACAGCGAACCATAAATTTCCTTGCCCTTTCCATATCCGTTTCAGCTGAACCTACCGCATAGGCATTTTCATATTCTTCACGGCTATATGGTGTCATTTCAAGCCCTTTTGCAAATTCATCCGGGTATTTAAAAAGATTACATACATTTCCATCTAAATCATTGATGGTTTCTATCTTCGCCGGGTCTTTATTAAAAAACACGGCTCCGCTTCCAAAGAATGGTTCCAAATAAACCCGGTGTTCCGGAATGAAAGAAATTATCCATTCTGCCAGACGGTTCTTTGCTCCTGGATATTTTAGAATCGTTTCCATGTTAAGTTCCTCGCTTTCTTTATTCCAAATAATCAAATACTGTTAGCTGTGCATCTTCCCATCTGAATTGTTCTTCTTTTGTAGCAATACTTGTTTTGGTTAGCGTATTCCATTTATCTCCTATAAGGTTTGGTGTCTTTTCTAATTCCAACAGCTTATTCCATAAATCCCTATGATTGTTACGCAAATGCCGCAATTCACAATCCCTTGCGTTCGGGCAGAACCAGCACCCTCCCCTTGGTGCAAAATCATATATCGGGGACAGTAAATCATATTCTTTGCATAGGTCAAATGCCATTTGCTCCGTATATCCATATTTTTCAAGCAATGAGATTTTCGGAACATCTGATATTCTTATTCGTTCAAGTCGCTTTTCTTCATCTATTGCAATACCTACATATTGCGTCACCTCATCTTGCATATTTTTATAAAATTCATGGATTGGTTTTGATTTGCAATCTCTATTGATGTTGCAATGACCCGCCATTGGAAAACCTTTATTCTTCCCTTTGTTATGAGCATGACGTAAAGGCTTTTCGACTGTTTGAAAAAAGCAGTCTAAATATGTCTTGTCCGAACGGAGTATCTTTACCTCATTCCCCCAACTCTCAAACTTCGGAATGCACTTATTTTTTATGAAATCTATATGTTCCGGCAACTCTCCGCTGATATTCTTATCAAACATAACTTCCGAAAATATGATAAGGTCAAGCGGTTCTTCATGTTCGTGCGCTAAAATTATACTTGCCGTGCTATCCTTGCCGCCGGAAAAACTCGCTATATGTTTCATACTCACAATGCCTTTTGGGCTACCTCTGCCCGGTAAGGCTCCCCACCACGTTTCAGTTCATTGTAGATGGTTGCCCTATGCACCCCCACTTCATCCGCAATAGCTGAAACCTTTACCCCTGCTGCGTGCATCCTCTCAATGGTCTGGCGGTCCGTGAAGTTCAGCCGTCTATTTCCTTTCCTCATGCCCCTTTATCTCCTTTCTGCTTTTGGTGAAATAAAAAAAGAGTGCCCACAAGAGTTTTTAATTCTCTTGTAGCACTCTCTTATTTTCTGTTAAAAATAAGATGCTTTAGAGTATATTGCCCTTGTCGCATCTTATTTTACAATGAA
>NZ_CALPDH010000071.1:0-7429 GCF_943193215.1 Acetatifactor aquisgranensis
AACCGGTGGTTCGCTAAGGAAAATCAGTGGAGCGGAACTACGTTCCGCTCCGGATCCGCTGGCGCGAAATAATCAGCCGTTTCATGTGGCGGCGATTATTCAGTTTTCATGTGAGCCGGATTCTGTTTCCCCAGTGTTGTTTCTTGCCGCAATTACAGCAAGTAATTATTTTCCCGGTTTGCAATCTGTAAACCAACTAATTTGTAGGTTGCATATCCTCCCATAACCAATGGTTCCGATTTGCAAATATCTTCCGCTTCTTCACGGTTCTCTGTTTTTAGGATATACATACCTGCCATTCCCGGATAGCCTTTAAAGACACCGCAGATTTCCAGCTTTCCTTCATCGTCCAGCTTTCTGATGTTCTCAACGTGTTCCATAACTACCTGTTTTGTCATTTTATTATAGGTCTTGCTTTTCTCAATCATCATCATGTACATCAATTTTTCCATACGATTTTCTCCTTTACATTCTATGTGGTTCACTGGGGTTATTATATTATATTTATCCGGCAATAGCAATCTGTCTGTCACTTCCCCAAAGCAAACTTATAGCCTACACCTAAAACGGTCTTTATGTAAGTGGGCTTGCGGTTGTCCGGCTCTATCTTTTTCCGCAAATTGCATATCACACTGGCAACACTGGACTGGCAGCTTTCGCTTTCCATGCTCCACACGGATTCAAAAATTTGCGCCTTTGTAAATACCCGCCCCGGACTGGCGGCAAGGTAGCAGAGTGCGCCGTATTCCAAACGGGTGAGATAGATGTCTGTACCGTCTTTCAGTACCCGGCGTTGGTGTAATCTGATTTCCAATCCCGGAAAAATCAGTGTGGGGGAATGGGGTGGCTGTATGGCTTCCAGCGGTATCATATCGGCAAGGGCGGCTATGGCTTTCTCAACCGCTTTTTCTTCCTCCTTTTTGGGAAGCAGCGTGTAAATGCGGTTCGGTTCTCCCACGCCCTGACGCACCCGCAGGATCAGTCCGGCGTCCTCCAATTCTTTCAGGGAACGCTTGACGGTCACGGAGCTGCGGGACAAGGCCGCTGCCAGCTCCACAATGGGGAACCGGACAAACAATATCCCGTTGGTATCCTCCATACCTCCCGCAAGGGTGGCGTCCAGCAGACGGGCATACATGACTTTTGCGGTGCTGCTGACCGGCAACCGCAGCATGGCGGTGGGAAGCGGCATACAGGGCGGCAGAACGGTGTCTGCGGTCATAAATTCAAATTCCATTTAGTCGGTTTTCTCCTTTCGCTTGGCTCGTTTGGACAGGTAATGGGGACAGTCGATCACAACAGCCCGGAAGCTCTGTTTGCACTCATGCTGACACTTCCGGCACAGGTCGTTGTAGGCCACACGCTCCCGGTCATTGAGGAAGAAGGGCAGCTCCAACTTCCGTTTCTTGCTCATTCTCGGCATGGTGCCTCCTATCATAGAAAATCCGCCCATTTCAGCCGTAACGGTAGAGATGGGCGGATAGCGGTTTTTGGTGTCATGTTTCGGGGCGATTCTCAAGGAAAATGCGGCCATAGAGCCGCTTGGAAAAGCCCCATAGTATCACGGACAGGGCAGACTACGCCCCGCTGATTTGTCATGTTTGGGTAGCGTTTTGGTGTCAGTTCTGCCGGGTTTCCCTGATGTCGTTCCTGCCCCTGAATCTCACAGCAGCGTTTTGTTCCCGTTGGTACGCTCGCTGCGGTCAAGGTTCCTCCAACTCCTTGCCGCAGGTCGTCGCGCTACATCGCCGGAGAGCATATCCCATCAGGCCGGTCATTCGATTGGAATAATCCATCGATGAACTGACTACATCATAGCTCATTTTTGACCCCTTTCCCGTATGTCCAGAAAATAGGAATACCGCCCCAAAATCGAAAATTTCCACGATTTCGGAACGGTATGGTATAATGAAAATAATAATGGCAACCAGCCACAGGAAGGAGTGTCCGCCCATGAAGGGAGCGACCACCATACAGGAACGCCTTTGGGAACTTCGCAAGGACAAAGGCTTGAATCTGGAAGAACTGTCACAGAAAACAGGCATTTCAAAATCTGCTCTTGCCAGCTATGAATCGGATGATAACAAAGAAATCAATCACGGCAGCCTCATTGCACTGGCAGACTTTTATGAGGTGTCTATTGATTATCTGTTTTGCCGGACAGAAAACCGGGAGCAGATCAACACCCCGCTATCTGAACTGCATTTGACTGATGAAGCCGTGGAACTTCTGAAAAGCGGTCGTATCAACAACCGGCTTCTTTGTGAGATTGTAACCAATGATAAATTTGAGCAGCTTATGACCGATACGGAAATTTACATTGATGGTCATGCAACCTCTACCTTCCGTACTCTTTATGAATCTTTGGAAGAACAGCGGCAAGTTATTGTTCAGAAATACAAGCAGGCGGACAGAGATTTCTATTCGCAGACACTTCTTGCCGCAGAAGTAAAGGAAGAAGATTTTTTCTGTCATGTGACGCACAAAACATGGGACGCCATTCTCCACGATATACGGAAAGCCCATGAGCATGACATTGACAGCACACCGGACTATTCCCTCGCAAAGAAGATGGGTCTGGAAATCCGAAAAGCCATTCAATCTTCCGGGGACTATCTTGGAAAAGTGTGGGCAGTCATTTTCAATATGCTTGGCATGGATTTTTATAAGCTGTCCCCTGATGAACAGAAAACATTCAAAAAGGTTTTGTCAAAATCGCCCGCTATCAAAAACAGTCCGGTCAACTTCCGACGCAAGAGAAAATGAAAACAGCCGTTGTGCGAATGGATTTTCCTACAACGGCTGTTAATCTGGGGGATAATATTCACTTTTTATTCTTCTGCTATTGGAGTTGTGAGGTGCATCCTCTGAGAAATGCAAGTTGCAATTCGATATTACCACGGAAAAACAAAGTAAACTATTAAGGAACTAATTACTGAAGCCACAATAAATATCTTCTTGCTTTTTGCTCTTTTATAAAAAAGTAGCAAAAAAACAATCACGCCTACAACATCCATTAGCAGTTGAAACAGAAATGTATGATGCTCCAAAAAATAAATAAAAATTGCGGTTGCTTCGGCGGCTAAAGCACCTATCGGAAGAGAATATAATATGGAATTAAAAATATATTCTCTGTTCCAGTAGTATAAGATGTAGGCTGCTATTGCACAAGGAATTGAAAGAAGCGTAAACAGAACGAATAGCGAAAAACGAAAACCACCGGAAAATAGGGGTACAAACATTCCTAAAATTGCCTGTAATCCATAAAAACTCAAGGTCATTCCAAACATATACAAAAACGAACTAATTCCTGCACAAATATTAGACGTGCTTAGTAGAACAATGGTAGTATTAGTGATTATCCAAAAACCCAGTAATGTTTGGATTGACGAAAAACTCCATAATGTATCTGCGGGGAAATAATCCGCTAATCTGCAAATACACCCGACCAAAATTCCAACAAAAAAGATTTTTATATAAGATTTCGTACTATGTGTTAAAACTTTACTCATAAGCATTTCCTCCCAAGATTCAATTTGTTTTATTCCACATTTTAATTTTCTTCATCCTGCGTCAACTCAATCACATCTAAAATGCCACAATTTAGGGCTTCGCAGATACGCAGCAGTGTTTTCATACTGATATGCTCGCCCTTGCCCATGTTGGCAATCATGTTGGTTGTCAGACCGGCGGCAAGCCGCAAGTCCTCTTTTCTCATGCCACGTTCTTTCAAGGTGTTCCATAATGGCTGATAGCTGATGTTCATAGGCTTCCCGTCCCTCTTTCCATCGTCAAGTGTTCTGCACCCATTATAGCAGAAATCTTGCGTTTCCACAATATTTCTTGACCACACCGTCGTTTCCGTCTGGATTGTGCTTTTCCTTTCTCCGCTTTTATTACATCTAATTAGCCATAAGCTGTTTCATGCCTTGACTTTTTGCTCATGTGAGATAAAGAAGTAAAAGAAGTGTAAAAAATTTTGCCGTTCCCTGTCCGGCTGACTGCCGGACGGGTCGGGCTTTAGTCGGGCAATTCTACCTTGCCGACAAAAGAGTAATAGATTTCGATTTCCTGTCTGCGGAGCTTCCCCCGGCGTTTTCCGTCAAGGGCTTCCGATTCGTGGATTACGATTTTCTCCACAAACTCCCGCAACAGGGTAGGGGTGAGTTCCTCAAAGCTGGTGTACTTGCGTACCACTTTCATAAACTTTTCAGCGTTTGCCGTGGCTTCCAGCGTCTTAGAAAGCTCGCTCTGCAAGGCGGCGGCTTTCTCTTTCAGTTCCTTTTGCTCGGCTTCGTAGTCTGCCGAAAGCTCCGTGAAACGCTCGTCCGATATGCGCCCGGTCACGCTGTCCTCATACAGCCGCTTGAAGATGGCGGAGAGTTCCGCAATCCGTTTTTCTGCCGCTTCCAGTTCTTTCTTCTTTGCGGCGTTCCGGCGTTTGCTCTCGTCCTCGGTCTGGTCGGTCAACAGCTTCATAAACCGGGCTTCGTGCTTTGCGGCGTAGCTGGTGACTTTCCGTAAATTCTCGGTCACTCCGGCGGTCAAAAGGTCGGTGCGAATAAAATGCGCCGTACAGTCTGCCGTGCGCTTCTTGTAACTGCCGCAGATATAGCAGTCCTGCCGCCGCTTGTCCGTCTGATACCTCTGCTGGTACATGACGCTGCCGCAATCCGCACAAAACAGTATGCCGGAGAACAAGCCCACTTCATCATAGCGGTTAGGGCGTTTGCGCTGCTTGCGTAGCTCCTGCACACGCTCCCATGTGTCCCTGTCGATTATCTGCTCGTAGTGGTTCTCGAAGATTGCCTGTTTGTCCTCGCTGTTGTAGATAATCTTGCTGCACTTGTAGGATTGTGTGGTGGTCTTGAAGTTCACAAGGCAGCCCGTGTATTCCCGGTTTTCAAGGATATGCACCACGGTGTTCGCCGCCCACTTGCACTCGTAGCCGGGGTGGTAGCGGCGGGTTCTCCCTGTCCGGCGGTATTCCAGCGTTCCCGGCGTGGGGATTTCCTGCTCCGTGAGCATACGGGCTATCTTGGTCGGACCGTTCCCGGCAAGGCATAGGCTGTAAATCTGCTTCACCACGGGGGCGGCTTCCTCGTCAATGATGAAATTTTCGTCCTCGTCCATGAGGTAGCCGTACACGGGCTTGCTTGTGACGGGCTTCCCGCTCATGCCTTTTGACCGTTTCACGGCTCTGATTTTCTTGCTCGTATCTCTCACCAGCCATTCGTTAAAAATGTTACGCAAGGGGGCAAAATCGTTGTCGCCCTGTGCGCTGTCAACGCCGTCATTGATTGCAATGAAACGGACGTTTTTCTGTGGGAAAATCATTTCTGTGTACATTCCCACTTGTAAGTAATTTCGCCCTAACCGTGACATATCCTTGACTATGACTGTACCAACAAGCCCCGCTTCAATGTCGGCAAGCATGGACTGGAAGCCGGGTCTTTGGAAATTCGCCCCGGAATAACCGTCGTCCGTGTACCATTTCAGATTTGAAAAGCCGTTCTGTTTGGCGTAGTTTTCAAGGATTCGCGTCTGAGATGTAATATGTAAAGGGTGGTTTCTGCCACCTAATACATATGACTGCGGCTCATTTGTGGTGAATTGAAAAGCAGTTATAGGAAAGGAGCAGAAAAAGCCTTATAACCGCTGAAAATCAACACAAAAAGGAGCTGAAATGCTATGAAATCTCTATTTGAGGAAATGGGCGGTACATACCGTCAAGTGGGCGATTATTTCATCCCCGACCTTGTTTTGCCGGATGACGGCGAATATCAGATAGGCAAATACGGGCGTATGCGCCGCAGCTATCTGAAAGAACATCGAAAAATCCTTTACACCAATTATGTGGTAGAAGGTACGTTGTTCAAGCATCTGTCAGAGATTGACCAAGCCTGCAACGAGCGCATGGAAAACATCGTTTCCACCATGGCAAAGCAGGAAGGCGTGACCGAAGCACTCAAAGCGGCCGACCAAATGGAATGGGTGGGAAAAATCCAAAAGTTTTGATTTTCTGAAAAATCCAAACTTCAAAAAAATCCAAACTTTTACTCATAACCTCAATGAATGCAGTGTTTTGAAGGAAAAAAGTTTGGATTTCTTTTTTTCTTCATCTCCAGCTATCATAATGATGGAGGTGATATAGATGAATTTATTTCATTCAGACAAAACTTATGAAGATCTTCTTCAGGACATGCAGAAGGATGGATACAGCCAGAATTATATGAAATGTGTTAGACGCGAAATCCGCTGGTTGGAAAACCATCAGAACATTTATCATTTTGCTTCTTTTGAAGCTGCCTGTCAGATAAGGGTGGCGCAGACTTCGTCCCCGGAAACACAGGCAAACCGAAAAACGATTTATAATCTTTTTCACCGTTACAGCAAATATGGTAGCTTATCAGAAGGGAAACGTAATCCGCTTTTCAGGTTCGGGGCATACACACAGTTGATCGAGGAGTTTAAAAGCCTGCTTGATATTTATGAAAAAGAAAGCTACAGGCGCGGCCTTAAAACGGGGACAGTAAGGGCCAGTATCTCTGCCTGCAGCGGCCTTTTATTAGCTTTGCAGTCCTCCGGCTTCCGGTCACTGGAGGATGTGACAGAGCGGGATGTCCTGGATTATTTCTCCCGCAAAAAGCTCAGCAGCAGCACAAAGGTTAATATCGCATCTGTATTTGAAGCACAGACGGGCAGTTATTTCGATTCTGCCAGGCGCATCCTCACATACCTTCCCAATCTGCATCGCCGGCGAAAAAATATCCAGTATCTTACGGAAGAGGAAACCCAGGCTGTTCGCAGCGTACTTTCCGACAGTGAGGGTGGGCTTTGCCTGCGCAACCGTGCCATTGGCACTATCCTTTATTTTACAGGGATGAGATCCAGCGATGTGGCCGCCCTGAAATTTTCCGACATAGACTGGAAGAAAGAGGAGATCCGGATCGCCCAGAAAAAAACTGGTGAAGAACTGCTCCTCCCCCTCACGGCAGCAGTCGGCAATGCTATTTTTGACTATGCCACACAAGAACGCCCCGACAGCAACGATGAACACATTTTTCTCTGTAGAACAACACCCTGTAGACCGATCAGCCCGGGCACAGTGGGAAATATAGCCCAAAAAGTATATGAAGCTGCCTCCATACGCCAAAACAAAGGTGACAGGAAAGGGGCGCATCTGTTCCGTCATAACCTGGCGGCTTCATTTGCAGGCTCCGGCATCCCAGCCCCTGTCATCAGTTCCACTCTTGGACACAGCGATCCAGACTCGCTGAACCACTATCTTTCGGCGGATATCAGCCATTTATGGGAATGCGCAATCGGCATCAGAGAGTTTCCTGTCAGTGAGGAGCATTCTGGTGATATGTCAAGGGTTTTTTGAAAAAGATTTTGATATGTTTTTCGGGAAAAAGGGTAACTTTAA
>NZ_CALPDH010000072.1:0-7094 GCF_943193215.1 Acetatifactor aquisgranensis
ATAAGACAGGAGCAAATCTGTTTTTATCATACAGGTTTGCTCCTGTTTTGTATAGGTACGCACTATCCACCGTTTACGTTCTTTCTCCTTCGGGGGAAGTACCGGCGTGAGGCTTTCCAGCACAATGATCTTCCCTTGAAATGCGACAGACTTTGTTTCTCGTTCATAAGCGACAGTTTGCGTCATTGAAAACCTCCTTTGCGAAAGTGCGTGTATATGCCAGCCTTTCCCGCTTGTCCCGTGGGGAAATGTCAAAAGACGGCACCCAGCAGGTGCCGCCCTTTGAGCTTTCTCCACTTCGGGTCGATGTGGCCCGAGGTCAGTAAGGACTGGAATGGTACTTTTCTTTGGCGTCCTCCACGCTATTGAGGTCAAATACTTCATAAAGCTGCCCCACAACACGCTGTATATCCTTCTTTGAAAATCCGCAGTCCTCCATTGCCATAATGACATAACCACGGCAGGCGTCATTGCTCCATTCGTCAGGTTCCAAGCCGGGGATCATTCCAAACGCATTTCCCATAAAGTGCTCCTTTTTTGAAAAGATGGGGAGCCACGCCGGATCGGTTGGCCTATCATCAGACAGCATTGCCGGGAGCTCCCCATAGGTTTTCACTTCATTTCAGACACATCGGACGGACATAGGCTTCATGCCCCATAGTATTTCAACTCTCCCCATTCTGATGGCAAGGCGTTCTCATTGCCTGCGACGGCTCACGGCTTGCAAGGCCGCTTCAACGCTCGGACTGTGACTAAACGCAAGTATCCGGGTTCTGCGCCTGTTCCGGTGGAGCCAGCCTTGCCCCACCTATGGCATGGACCTGTTCGCTCGCTCAGTTTTACAAAGACTGTATTCTCTGAAATCCGAGGTCATGGCGGGTCTGTCACACAGCGCGTTCCCCTTCGTATCCGGGTGTCTTTTTATTCAATTTTCAATCTGCATGAGGCTTGTCTGAACCTCGGGCCATTGTGACCCGAAGTGTTTTACCTCTCATAAGCCATTTCATTTTCCGGCCTAAATCGGTACGCCTTACAAAGAATTTTTCAAAATTTTTTCTAAGTGCCGCAGACCTCGCTCGATTGCACACGAACCACTTTTTCATGGACGCCCTCTGCTCGTGCAATATCCTGTTTGGTCATGCCGAGAATGAAATGAGCATAAATCCGTTTTGCCTGTTTGTCCGGCAGACTGGAAATCGCTGCGTGAAGCTCCTGCATGGTCACTTTCCGCTCATACAGTTCATGGGGAGATAAGGCGACAAAGACAGCTTCATGTTCCAGCCCGTCATCCCGATCAAGGGAATAGTAGGCTTTGTGGCGGTATGTACGCAGCCGGTACGCAGCCTCTTTACGATCAAACTCTTTGAACATTTCTGCAACTTCTTCCGATACTTCCATGAAGCAATCCGATGTATAGAATGGGTAATAGTCCCGCAAATTGATAATAGCCATATTGACCTCCGTTTCGGTTGTTGGTTGACGAGTGACCGAAACGAAGGCGGCGGGGAGCGGCACCGGGGAATGGCTTCGGGCCAACATGACCCGAAGCAGCCCCATAAGAACACAAAAGCGCCCGGGCGGCATGAAGCCACACGGACGCATGAAATGACATGATAGTTAAGGTTCCAACAAATTTCGCATACATAGCCGGAATAACCCGGAGGGGGAGCTACGCTTTTTTTAGCTGGTGTAGGTCATGGGTACTGTGAAAAAAGACAAAAATAGACACGGCGGCAATCCTCCTATATGCCGCCGTGGATTTACACGGTGTTAGGTCGTCGTTGGTTTAGGATAGACGAAAAGAAACGGCGGCTCTGAAAATCAAAGCCGCCGCTTCGTAGGCGCATGGAAATGTGTCTGCTGTACGACGGCTTTTTTCTTTTGCCGTCGTGCGGCAGATAATATTTTAGGTGATAATCAATTATCGTTCTCTTTATTGCGGTGCTGTATAGTTTTTTTGTACGACTGCGGGAAGCTCGTCATACTGAACTTCAATCCATTCCAGCACACCACGAAGGGGCATTACCGTCAGGCGAATAAAAGCGTCCTCTTTCAATTTCCTCGATGTTCCAAAGGTAATGTCCTTTTCGTTTCCGTCCTCGTCATAACAACGCAGCGTGTAGGAGTAGTCCATGCTTCCCCCGAAGTTAATTACACCTCCGGCAGATTCCGTCTGCTCGATTTTGGTGTTGTCGATCTGTGAATAGTAATAGGTGCTGCCTGCACCCGAAAGCAGGAAAATGCCAAAACAGATTGCCACGAAAGCAACGGCGCCAATCCCAATCAATATTTTTTTCTTCATGTGTAAGTCCTCCTGTTTACCAGCCTTTTTTGAGGGCGGTTTTTTTCGGCTTTTTAGCAACTTTTGCGGATGAAACATTTTTTGTTGTAACTACAATAGCCGCAGAAATCAATAAGACAACTATCATACTTAGGCTGCATAAGCCTATATTCCAATGGACAGCCACATCATGGCTTCGGTACTGAATCAGCCCCATGCTCGCTGTAATCGGATAGAGATTTGCAAGAGACATATTTCCGGCTGCGAACATTCCCCCGTAGCCATAGACAAATGCAAGAATGACACCTATCATGTGTCCGTTAGGAATACGGGCAGTAAAGGCTATAATTGGCGTTACGGCTATATACAAAAATAAGGTATTAAGGGTAATCTGTATCAAAGCCTGTATTACGACTGTTACCGAAAATCCCGGAAAACCAACAAGTAATTCCGCAGCGACAGTAAAAACGGTACTTGCTATACCTAAAAATACGGACAGGAAACCACAAACAATCAGTTTTCCACCAATCAATGCAGGGTAGGAAATAGGTATTGTCATAATGCTTTTTAAGGTATCATCTGATTTTTCACGAGCAATAATATATCCTGCAATCAGAGTAATACACATAGGAAAGATTGTTGTCGTATTGTTTTGAATAACCCGCTCTACCAAATGCGGAAACGTCCAAACTGTATCGTCTAATGCGATAGAGCTAAAAAGAGTAATTCCGACAGAAAGAAGCATTAACAGAATACCTGCCCAAATGATATGGTATCTCTTGAGCTTCCATATTTCCGTTTTGACAATTCGGTACATCATTGTTCCCCCCTTTTCTTATATAAGAAACTTATCAAAGAGATTGATATAACAGTCATTATCCCTAAAATGACAACCGTTTGAATTGTTGACGGAATAATGGTTTTAAGAGCCGTTATGTTTAGTGGAAATCCGTGTTTTTCCATATCTCCCGCACCCCAGAGCGTAGTAAGCGGAATAGGCAAAAGCCAGCATAACCATTTAGGTAATACCCCGAACATAGTTTCAACAGTAAGGCTTGCCACACTGTAAAACACACATAACAAAATAGAAAAGATATATGTCCGGCTAAAGAAAACAACCAGTACAATTATCGGTAAAGTTCCTGCTGTTATAAAAATGCCTAATTCGATTGCAACAAATAGTTTATAGGCAATTCCATATACTTCCATCGAAAAACTTCCACAAACAACGGTGGCAAGCATAGAAGCCAGACAAAAGATAATTCCAAAAATAAACAGAACAATGATTTTTGCTATAATCATCTGGGTGCTTGTTACCGGGATTGTGCGTAAGTTTTTGAACGTGTCATTGTCACGCTCCATAAAAAACAGCATTGCCGCAATAACTCCAATGACACAAGGCAAGAGAAAGATAACGCCATATCCCATGACCATATTAAATAGCCCGTCAAAGAGGTCTGCTTTATTCGGGTACTTTTCTAACATTCTCGGTGTCGCCATCATAAATGTGATAGGAACTGGGAATAGAAATGCAGACAAAAAGACAAAAGGGATAAATTTCTTCCGTTTCAATTTCAAAAATTCGCATTTGATTAGTTTAAGCAATTCCTTCGCCCCCTGTCACACGCTTGAAGTAATCTTCAAGACTTTCTTCACAAGTATGCGCCTCCGATACCTCCAATCCGTTTTCTACAAAGGCAGTTACAATTTTCCCCACAGGCAGATCAAGGTTGTGCAGGCGCAGATTGTGGTCGTCCTGTATGGAAAAATGGTTTTCATGGAAATTGCGTTCCAAAATTCTTGCCGCCTGTGCAGTATCAGAGAGCGTAAACCGGATATGCTTACTGCTTTTTTGCTCCAGCTCAGCAAGGCTTTCTTCTTCCAGCAATGCGCCGTGGTCGATAATTCCAATATCGTCAGCCAGCAAGGAAATCTCCGAAAGAATGTGACTGGAAATCAAAATGGTTTTTCCTCTTGCGTCGCAAAGCTCCCGAATAAAGGAGCGTACTTCTGCAATACCGATGGGATCGAGACCGTTGATCGGCTCATCCAAAATTAAAAGTTCAGGATCGTGCATAACAGCAAGGGCGATGGCAAGCCGCTGCTTCATACCAAGAGAATACTGGGAAAAGAGCTTTTTATCTTTGTAGGGCAGTCCTACCAAATCCAGAGCGTCTTTGATGGCATGATTGTTTGGTACGCCCCGCAGAGTAGCAAAGATACGCAGGTTCTCTGTGCCGGTCAGATTGGGATAAAAGCCAGGGGACTCAATCAGGCTGCCAATACGGGGCAACAATTTCTTTTCATTCCCCTGCAAGGGCTTTCCCCAGATTTTGACCTCTCCGGAAGTCGGCTTCGTTAAGCCCAACAGCATTTTCATAGTAGTGGTTTTTCCGGCTCCGTTTCTGCCAAGCAGACCATAAATTCTCCCACGCTTCACATGGATATTTAAGTCAGCCACACTCTTTTGTGAGCCGTATTGCTTCGTCAGATTTTTTGTTTCAATGATGTAATTTGTATCCATATTCAAAACCTCCTGTTCTGTAAGGTATTCTATCACGCCAACCTTGCATTAACCTTGCAATTTGAAATCCGGCAAAAATGACAAAGGTTCCCGCCATAAAGATGGGAACCCGCTTAAATCTCCAAAGGAAAAAGCAACATAAATTCAGTTCCTTCTCCCGGAAAGCTTTCAACTGTTATGCTTCCACCCATCTTTTCTACAAGCTGATGGACAATAGAAAGACCAAGTCCGCTGCCTTTTTCGGAGCGTCCTTTATCACACTTATAAAGCCGTTCAAATATGTGTTTCAAATCGTCTTTCTCAATTCCTACTCCATTATCCGCCAGCAGCAGCTCCATGTTATTTTCCTTCTTTGACAGGACAATTTTGATTTTGTCTGCATGGCTGTGAGCGATTACATTTTGAATGAGATTGTTGACGATCCTCATATAGCTGTCCATATCCAATCTTACCCGGACAGGCTGTTCGGGAATATCAATGTCATAATCAACCTGTTTATCCTCAAAAATCGGTATCCAGTCAATCAGGATATTTCTTGTCAGCTCTGCGGCCTCAACGCTCTGGATTTCTAAAGCAAACTCGTTAGAATTTAACTTGAACCAGTCAAAGAGCACATCAATATATTCTTTCAGATCATGGGCTTTCCGTCGGGCGGTTTCAATATAATCATCCCGGTCTTTTCCTGTGACCAGTCCTTTGTGTGCAGCGTCAAGATACCCAATCAGAGTGGTAAGGGGCGTTCGCACATCATGGGAAAGGCTCGTCATAAGCTGGCGGTTGGTTTCCTCTGTCTGCCGTACAGTTGAAAGTCTGCTTTCATAGGACACAACGATCTCATTGATTTCATAGGCAAGAGGTGCTGTCAGTTCATTTGTTGCAGACAGAATACGCCGGTTGCCATTTCCGTTTTTCACATCAACCAGCACATCGGTCATTTCTGCTATTTGTTTTTTTACGCGCCGAACGAGAACGATGGAGGTCAGCACAGCCAAAACAGCAATCACAATGGACAAGAAAACGATGATTTCCATGCTGGCTACACCTCCTTATTAAACCGGTAGCCAATCCCTTTGACCGTTTGTATATATTTTGGGCTTGAAGGATTGACTTCTAATTTTTTACGAAGCCGACTGATAATCGCCATAATGTTACTGTCGTCATAGAAATATTCTTCGCCCCAAACTTCCTCATAAATCTGCTGTTTTGTCAAAATTTTTCCTTGATGCTTTGCACAGTACAGGAGCAGATCAAATTCCTTTGGCGGAAGTTCAAAAGTGCCATTTTCCGTCGTAACAGAACGATTTTCAAGGTCAATTTGCAATCCATCAAAATCCAGTTTTTGCACAGCTCCGGCTTGATGATTAAAGCGGGTGTAGCGGCG
This sequence comes from Acetatifactor aquisgranensis, assembly GCF_943193215.1. Lineage (NCBI taxonomy): Bacteria > Bacillati > Bacillota > Clostridia > Lachnospirales > Lachnospiraceae > Acetatifactor > Acetatifactor aquisgranensis. The sequence continues at coordinate 6,187 of NZ_CALPDH010000072.1, forward strand.
AATGAGGGACGCAATACGGGCAATCAGTTCGTCCATATCAAACGGTTTTGTCAGATAATCGTCCGCCCCGGCCCGTAAGCCCCGCACTTTAGAAATGCTGTCATTTTTGGATGTAAACATCAAAATCGGCAGGCTGTTCTCTTTGCGGATTTCTTCCAGCGTTTCAAAGCCATCCATACCGGGCATCATCACATCCAGCACCACAAGCTGATACTCCTGCTCTTTTAATTTCTGCAAGCCCTCTTTTCCGGTATTACAAAAATCGGCTTCTATATGTTCCGATTGTACGCTGCGTTTAATCAAAGCGCACAGTTCTCTGTCATCATCTATAATCAAAATTTTATTCATGGCGCAGCTCCTTCCCTTGTCTTGTCCGCCCATCAATCGGCTTCTCCGCAGTTTTAGGGATCAGCCAAACACCAGCCATTTTCACGGCGCCGTGGATACGCCCACCGGCACAATAATAATTTACCCTACGAGGTGTCACGCCCCACTTTTCGGCGGCCTCTTTCAATGTCATATAGTCCATTTCGCACCTCCACAGAATACATTATAGTTCTTTATCTCGAATAGTACAAGTTGGAGGCTGCACATTGATGAAATGAAATACTACTTTATGTAAAATTCCATTACATTCTCATAATCCAACCCGAAATGTACAATGATATAGGGTGATATGAGAATGAACCAAGATGAAAGAAGGTTTGACTTTCACGGCCTCGGGGCGGCTCTCAAAAGAGCCAGAGAAGAAAAGGCTGGACGCAAGCCTATGTTGCGGAATTAGTAGACCGTGACTCCCGTACCATTATGAATATTGAGAACAAAGGTCAGTATCCCAGCTTCGACCTTTTTGTTAAACTCATTACCATGTTTGACGTTTCAGTTGACCAGTTTATTCATGCGGACGG
>NZ_CALPDH010000073.1:0-7077 GCF_943193215.1 Acetatifactor aquisgranensis
GCAGATGCAGAAAAGGATTTATGAGAGCATTGTATATAATACGCCCTATGAATACATAGCGGATGCCTTGTGTGGCCGCCGCCAGTTCTATGAGTATCGGACGGAATTTATAACACGGATTGCCCAGGCAATGGATATGTTGCCGGGTGGGAAAGGAATGGAAGATGGGAATTGATTTAAGCAGATTCAAAGTAATACATGGGGGAATGGCATTAAACGCCATAGCACTAATGGAAGTGCGGATGCCGGATGATATGGATTACAGTAATAGGGACACGATTGTAAAGCCCAGGTTTATTGAAGTCCTGGCAATCAATGAGGATGGGAACATTATATCTATCCGGGATGAAGCATGGACATTTCAGTTTGTCCCGAACATTACAAAGTTTACCCAGGAAATCACAAAGTAGCCAGGCGGCAGCAGGGCATACAGTAAACGGGTCAGAATATGGGGATGATTTATATTAACATGGGCTTATGGATGGGAATATCTGTAGGCCCTTAATCATGTACAGAGAAAGGATGGTGGCAGCAGTTGAAAGAATATGCAAAGAGTTTCTATCAGTCGGATGCCTGGAAGAAAGCAAGGCAGACAGCAATCAAGCGTGCAAACGGATTGTGCGAGCGGTGCAGAGCCGCCGGGCGTTTCGTTCCCGGTGTGATTGTCCACCACAAGAAGTATATAACGCCTGGCAATATCCATGATGCCAGGGTAACGCTTGCCCTGGACAATCTGGAATTGGTTTGTGAGGATTGCCACAACAAGGAGCATAAGGCGAAGCACGCCGCACGTTACCGATTTGACGGAAACGGGAACCTGCTGCCGCCGCCAGGAGAAAATGAGAGGGTACGCCCCCCGGTGGGCAGAATTTTGGAGGGGCCGGAAGAACCGAGGGAGATACCTAAAAAAAACTCCGCAGGGTCGCACGCATATGAGGGGGGATGAACATGGAGGAAAAGAAAAAAACTTCTTTAAGTAAGTCGGAGAAAACCGACACGCCAAAAAAGGCGGAAAAACTGGATGAAAATAAAGAGAAATCCGACACGAAACCAAAGAGAAGAGTAAACAAAATCACACCGGCCCGGATAAAGAAAGAGATAGATTTCTTAAAGCCAATGTTTGACGGGATAGATGATGAGGACAAGAAAAACCTGGTAAATTCGCTGATAGAGGAAGCGGCGTTTCTGAAAGTGGCGTGCTTCCAGGCAAAGGAAGAACTGAAAAAAGAGGGGCTTACAACGGAAACGGTGAACGCCGCCCAGAAGTTTGTAAAGGCCCACCCGTCCGCCACGATATACGAAAAATATTCACGCCAGTATACGGCCATAATCCACACGCTTATTGAATATCTGCCGCCCAAGGAGAAAAAGAACATAAGCAGATTGGCGGCGTTGAGGAATGGGAAATAATTATATCTTCCAGTATTGGGATGCCATACAAAACGGCACCGTGACAGTAGGCGAGTGGATAAAGACCATCTATAAAATCCTTGTGGATGGCCTAAAAAGTGGCAAGTGGGATTTTGACGGGGAAAAGGCCGACAAGGCCATAACTTTCATAGAAAACTTTTGCCACCATTCCGAGGGCCGTAACGATTTATTGAAATTAGAATTGTGGCAGAAAGCCATTGTAAGTGCCATATTCGGAATCCTGGACAAAAAGACCGGGTACAGGCAGTTTAGGGAGGTTTTTATTGTCGTTGCCCGTAAGAACGGGAAAACATTGTTCGCCGCCGCCATAGCGGCATACATGGCGTATATAGACGGGGAGTATGGGGCAAAGGTTTATTTCCTTGCCCCAAAACTGGACCAGGCGGACCTTGTGTATGATGCGTTTTACCAGATTGTCCAGGCGGATGACGAACTGGAAAGCATCACGAAGAAACGCCGGAGCGACATTTACATCAAGGAATTTAACACAAGCATCAAGAAGATTGCCTTTAATTCCAAAAAATCAGACGGTTTCAATCCGCAGATGGTTGTCAATGATGAAATGGAAGCCTGGCCGGGGGACCAGGGGTTGAAGCAGTACGAAGTAATGACTTCCGCCCTGGGGGCCAGGAAGCAGCCGCTTATATTGTCCATATCAACGGCAGGGTACATAAATGACGGGGTATATGACGAACTGATGCGGCGTGCAACGTCATTCCTAAAGGGCAATTCCAAGGAAAGCCGGATTCTGCCTTTCCTTTACATGATTGACGATATAGAGAAGTGGGACAGCCTGGAAGAACTGAAAAAGAGCAATCCCAACCTGGGCGTTTCCGTGACGGAGGAATTTTACATTGAGCAGATAGAGATTGCCAGGGCATCCCTATCAAAGAAAGTGGAGTTCCTCACAAAGTATTGCAATATCAAGCAGAATTCCAGTGTGGCATGGCTTGACTATTGGGACGTGATGAAAGCCGTAAACGAGGACATACACCTTACTTTGGAGCAGTTCCGGGGCTGTTATTGCGTGGGCGGAATAGACCTTTCACGCACAACGGACCTTACGGCGGCATCAATCGTTATCTGGAAGAACGGGAAATGGAACGTCATAACAAAGTTCTATATGCCAAAGAAACGGTATGAAGTGGCTGTGAATGAAGATAACGTGCCATACAACTTGCACCGGGAACGGGGGTTCCTGGAAATATCCGGGGAAAACCAGGTGGATTATAAGGACGTTTACAAATGGTTTATAGAACTGGTAAAGGTTTATAAAATCCGCCCTCTGAAAATAGGCTATGACCGATACATGGCCGGGTATCTGATAGACGAACTTAAAATGGCCGGGTTCCAGACGGATGACGTTTACCAGGGGACCAACCTAACGCCTATCCTACACCAATTCGAGGGGGATTTAAAGGACGGAAAGTATAACCTGGGGGACAACACCCTTTTGGCATCCCACCTTTTGAACGTGGCCGTGGAAATCAACATGAATGACAGCCGCATGAAGCCCGTGAAGATTGAGAAGCGTTTGAGGATAGACGGGGCGGTTTCTGTCTTTGATGCAATGACAATGGTTTCAAAATACCATAGCGAGATTGGAAAGAAGCTGTTGAACGAAGCCGCATAGGGGGCATCCGGCAGCAGGATTTTAAAGTGGGTCAGAATTTCAACACGAAAATATTTACAATGGGTCCATGGGCGTGTTCCATGGGCCTATTTTTGAGGAAAGGGGGTAATAGTACGGGAATCATTGCAAACGTATTCGGAGCCTTTAGGGCGAAGTACAGACCGCTTTTATTGAGCCGTGGGGAATATGTGCCAACGGGAACCTTACGGGACAATGACATTGTAGGGGCCATAGCGGATGCCATAGCAAAGAACGTGGGGAAGCTACAGCCCCAGGTAATCCGAAAGGATGAAAAAGGGCTGACGGTGAAAAATGACTACCTGGCAAGGCTTTTGACATTGCGGCCATGCCCGGAAATGTCAACCTATGATTTCCTTTACCGCATAGCATCCGATTTGGTTTATACTTCCAATTCCTTTTCCGTGATTTTCTACAATGAGGATTTTACAAGGGTAACGAGCATACAGCCAATTACAACGAAAAGTTACCGCATTTTCGAGGATGACCGCCACAACGTCCTATTCCGCTTCCGTTGGGATTATGACGGGGAAACGTACACGGTGCCTTACCAGAACGTCATCCACATAAAGGCAAGGTACAACAAAAAGCGGTTCCTGGGGACATCCCCGGACATTGAGTTAAAGCGGAGCCTGGACCTTGTGGAAACGTCCGGGGAAATGATTAAAAACATTGTGAACCATTCAAACAGCCTTTCCGGCTATCTGAAATATAGCAACCTTGCGGATGACAAGGAACTAAAGGAAAAGGCCAGGGAGTTTCAGGAATCATACATGAACGCTTCCAACGCCGGGGGAGTTGCGGCACTGGACAGCACATACGAGTTCCATGAAATCAACACAAAGACAACGCCGTTGCCCACCGCACAGATTACTTTCTTGCGTGACAACGTGTACAGATATTACGGCGTGAATGAAAAGGTGCTGACTTCCACCCTTTCAGACCAGGAATGGATTTCATTTTATGAAAACGTGGTTGAGCCTATAGCAATCCAGTTGGGGTATGAGTTCACATTTAAACTTCTTACGCCAAGGGAAATAGGGTATGGAAACAAGATAGAGTTCACCGCCAACCTTTTGCAGTATGCCACATTGCAGACCAGGGACACAATCGGCGGAAATATGTTTGACCGTGGAGCCATGACAATAAACGAGTACCGGGCACTTATGTATTATCCGCCAACGGAGGACGGGGACGTGCGTATGGTTTCGCTGAACTATGTAAAAGCCGGGGACCAGAGCCTTTACCAGGTGGGGCAGGACGGGCAGCAGGGCGGAGATGGGGAACCGCCGCCGGGGCAGCAGGACAGACAACGCCGGGCAATGGAAGCGGCGGCCCGTGCTTATTTTACGGCCATGAAAGGGGGTTAGGAGGATGCCGGGGACAAAGAAAAGATTTATGGCGTGCCGGGACGGGGCACACGCAACCGTGGAAAGGTTCTATGAGTTCAAGAACGAAACGGAAACCACCGTGGACCTGTATTTCTACGGGGACATTGTTTCGGACTGGTGGGGAGCCTGGCAGGAAGAGGACCAGTACCCGGAAGCGATAAAGAATTTCCTGGCGGAAGCAGGGGGAAAGGATTTAAACATATACATCAATTCCGGCGGCGGTTCGGTATTCGCCGGGATTGCCATTTACAATATGCTGAAAAGATACCAGGGAAAGAAAACCGTCCATGTGGATGCACTGGCCGGGTCCATTGCTTCCGTCATTGCCTTTGCGGACAGCGATATGCCCACCATACCGTCAAACGCCTATCTGATGATTCACAAGCCATGGGCAGGATGCGAGGGGAACGCCACGGAACTTAGGAAGATGGCGGAAACCCTGGATGCCGTGGAAAGCGGCATTTGGAGCATTTACGCCGAACACCTGGCGGAGGGCGTGGACATTGAAACGGTGAAAGGGCTGATGGAAGCGGAAACGTGGCTGAACGGGAGCCAGGCGGCGGAATATTTCCGGGTAAAGGTGGGGGAGGAAAACACCATTGCCGCAGCGGTGCAGGATTACACGAAACTGTATTGCCATAATGCGCCAAAGGAGATATTGGAGCCGGAGGGAGCGGCAGGGCAGCAGGACACCGGGGAGCAGGAAAGACGGAAAGAGATTGTTTCACTTGCCATGGAGTACATGGCAAGGTGAGGGAGTAAGAAAGGAGAATAGAGCAATGACAAGAGAAGAGTTGATGAAACTTTCCAAAAAGGAACTTAAAAGCCGTGTGGCGGACCTGGGGAAGAAAGCCCAGGCACTTTCCGGCCAGGAATTGACGGATGCCATGGACGAAGCCCGTCTGATTGGTGAAATCCTGGATGAAATCAAGGTAAGGGAAGAACTGATGGCGGCGGCCACGGCGGCAGGGACGGCGGACCCGGAAGAGGGGGCAGAGGAACCGGGAGCCGGAGAGGGGAGCAGAGAGCCGAAGAACCAGGCCAGGGCGAAGAGCGGCAGGGCGTTAAAGGACGGGAAGAAAGTAACCTATAAGGCAAAGGCTTTGGCAAGCCCCAGGAACGCACTTTCCACCGCCAACGGGATCGTGATGCCGCAGCATGACAGCCCGGACATTTCCCCCACGTTCAACAATGTATCTTCCCTCATTGACCGGGTGCATACCGTTCCGCTTCCGGGCGGCGAAAGCTACAAGCGGCCTTATGTGGTTTCCTATGGGGACGGGGCAGGAAGCACAACGGAGGGAGCGGACTACAACGCTTCCGAGCCGGAATTTAACTATGCGGAGATTGTACGGGAGAAGATAACGGCCTATGCCGAAGAGCCGGAAGAAATGGTCAAGCTGCCGGATGCGGATTATGATGCCGTGGTGGAGGACAGCGTGACCCGTGCAATCAAGCGTTACGCTTCCAGACAGATTTTAGTGGGGCCGGGCGGCACTGGAAAGTTCCGTGGCATCTTCTACAACCCCACAGAGGAAAAAGAACAGGTGATTGACCCGGCCACGGACATTGCCACGATTACGGCCATTGATGACGGGACCCTGGATGAAATCATTTATTCTTACGGCGGTGATGAAGATGTGGAGGACATTGCCGTGCTTATCCTCAACAAAAAGGACCTTAAAAAGTTCGCAAAGTTGCGTGACAAGCAGGGCCGCAAGGTATACACAATCAAGAACCATGGCAACACGGGGACTATTGACGAAGTGCCCTATATCATCAATTCCGCTTGCGGAGAGGTTGGCGGCACCGCCGGGACATATGCCATGGCATACGGGCCGTTGTCCAATTATGAGGTGGCTATTTTCAGTGATATTGATGCAAGGAAATCCGAGCATTATAAATTCAAGCAGGGCCAGATTGCCTACCGGGCGGACGTGTTCATGGGCGGAAACGTGGTTGCCAAGAATGGATTCATCCGTGTAAAGAACCCGGCGGCAAAGTAGGCGGCAGGAAAGGCGGCAGGGCATGACAAAGGAAGAACTGATTTCCAGGGCAAAATTGAGGATTCGCAAAATGTCAAAGGATGCCCTGGACGGGGACGTGGGGCAACTGGTAGAGGTTGCCCTTGCAGACCTAAAGCGGATAGGGGTGCATCCGTCATACTTAGACCCGGAGGACATAAAGGACCCGTTGATTGTGGAAGCCGCTTTACTCTATACGGATGCCAACTTTGGGCACCCGGCCAACCACAAGGAGCTGATGGAATCCTATAACATGATTTGCACGAAAATAAAGGGCGGTGGCTACAATCGAAGCAATAGTGAAGCTGTTGGTTAAGAAGAACCAAAAGGAATACCTGGAAAAGGAAGCCTATGGGACCATACACCCGGTAGGCCGTGATGAATTTACGGCAGCAGGACAGAAGAGTTTCAAGGCATCCATGATGGTTGAGGTTTGGGGATTTGAATATGAGGGGCAGACGGAAATCATGGTGGACGGCAGGACATTGGCCGTCTATCGGACATACGGCCCCAAGAGTGACGGGAAGATTGAACTTTACGCCGGGGAAAGGGTTGGTAAGAATTGAGGACATCCATTGAC
>NZ_CALPDH010000074.1:0-5921 GCF_943193215.1 Acetatifactor aquisgranensis
AACAACGTGACCCGTGTATTTGCGGCCATAGGTTCCTGGTTTGGGGCACGTTGGAACGATATAAAGAACGCCCTGGCCCAGGTGGCAACGTGGTTCCTTACCATGTTTACAAACGCCTACAACAACGTGACCCGTGTGTTTGCGGCAATCGGTCAGTGGTTCGGTGCCAGGTGGACGGAGATAAAGACCGCCCTTTCAAACGTCCCGGCCTGGTTCAAGACACAGTTTGACAACGCATGGACCAACATAAAGAACGCCTTTGCCAACGTGACTTCTTTCTTTTCCGGGTTATGGGATAAAATCAAGGGCTGTTTCGTGGACGTGGGTGTGAAAATCGGTTCCGCCGTTGGGGATGCCTTTAAATCGGCAATCAATAGCTGCCTTTCCACCATAGAGGGCGTGGTAAATAAATTCATAGGAATGATTAACGGCGTGATTGATGTAATCAATGAAATACCAGGCGTTTCCCTGGGGAAGATAGGCACCTTGTCATTGCCAAGACTGGCAAAGGGCGGCGTGTTGAGGGAGGGCCAGGCCATGGTGGCGGAAGCCGGCCCGGAACTTTTGAGCATGGTAAACGGAAAGGCGGTTGTAACGCCGCTTACGGGGAGCGCAAGGAATAAGGCCATGGAGAACGCCGGGAACGGCGGCGGTGGGTATGTGCAGAATGTGAACATCACAAGCCCCAAGGCGTTAAGTCCTTATGAGGTGGGCAGACAGACCAGGCTACAGACCAGGGCCATGATTTTAAGGATGCAAAGGGGGTAAATCCAGTGTCGGACATTAAAGTGATATGCACAAGCGACAAGAATGTGGCATTGACCTTTACCTGGGACGGGTTTACCCCGTTCCACCTGGTAGACATAGAGGGCATATACGGGATTGAAAGCAATGTGGTAACAAGCGAGAACACCACCACGGACGGAAGCACCTACCAGGGGGCAACGGCAAAGGAAAGAAACATTGTGCTGACCGTGGAAATGGACCAGGACTATAAGGAGAACCGAAACCTTTTATACCGCACGTTCCCCATAAAGCGGACCGGGACCATGCAGTATATAGAGGACGGGGAAGCCAAGACCATTGACTATGAGGTTGAAAACATCCTGCCGGGAGCCACAACGGGCGTGGTGCGTGACTATACCATTTCCCTAAAATGCACGGACCCGTATTTCAAGGACCTGGCAGACATTGAAGTGGTGATGGCTTCATGGGTGAGTGATTTCTTTTTCCCGGCGTGCTTCCCCAAAGAGGGCGTTATATTTGGGCACCGGGAAGCGGAACTTGTAAAGGAAATCGAAAATGACAGCGGTGCCGACAATATCGGAATTGTGGTAATCTTCCATGCGGACGGTGCCGTGAAGAACCCGGCCATATACCATGCCGAAAGCGGAGAGTTCACAAAGGTTGGGTATGCGGAGAACAATTTCACCATGGCATCCGGCCAGTACGTCATCATAAACACCTATACGGGGAAAAAGAACATATACCTTTTGGACGGCGTGACCCAGGCGGAGATTGAGAACCACAAGAACACTTACGGGGTGATTGATTGGGATGCCGTGATTGAGCGGTACGGGACCGTGATAAATGAATACCTGGATGAAGATGGGGACTTTATACAGTTGCAGGACGGGACAAACACCCTTACCTATTCGGCGGATGAGGGCGTGAACTACCTTTCCATATCTGTATATTACAGAATTTCATATTTGGGGGTGTAGGAATGGAGATACACGTCTATGACCGCAACCTTAGACGGTTGGGGCACATTGAGAACCACACGTCCCTACAGTGGCACAGAAAATATTATGAATGTGGGACGTTTGAACTTCATTGCCCGGTGACGGCGGAAAATCTTAGGCTTTTGAAGCCTGGGAACGTCATAACCAAAGGGGACAACAAACTGGAAGCCGCCGTGATACGGGGGGACCAGACGGAAGAGGAAAGCACGCTTGTAAATGAGATTACCAGGAACGGGAAGTTCCTGCCCGTGTACCTGGGGGACCGGCTGACCGGGCCGCTTTTCAATTACAGCGGAACCGTGGAAGATGCCATGCGCTTTATGTTGGGCAGGATGGCAGCAGTCCCCCTATTGCAGATTGCGGAGGGGACCGGGGACAAGACAAAGATACAGTTCCAGGCCACTTACAAGAACGTCCTGGAATACCTCACCAAACTGGCGAGGTATGCGGAAATAGGGTTCCGTGTGGTGCCGGATTTCAAGAAAAAGACCATGACCTTTGAAACCTACAAGGGGATAGACAGAACCCAGGCACAAGGGAAAAATCCAAGGGTCATCTTTTCGGAAAGCTACGATAATCTGAACCAGGCAAAGCACAATTACAGTGATGCCACAATGAAAACCAAAGTTGTTGTGGGAGGGGCCGGGGAGGGGCTAAACCGTATCTATGTGACCGTGGGCGGCGGAAGCGGTTTTGACTTACGGGAAGTGTTTTTGGATGCAAAGGACATAAACAAGGATGAACTGACGGAAGCGGCGTACATGGCCGCATTGCGGACCAGGGGGCAGGAATACCTAAATGAGAACAAGGTATTTGAAAATTTTGAAGCTGAAGCCGAAGCGGACGTGAATTTCATCTACCAAAAGGATTATGACCTGGGGGACGTGGTGACGGTAAAGAAGAAAAAGTGGGGCACTTCCCAAAATCTTAGGATAACGGAACTTTGCGAGGTTTACGAATACGGGGGGATGTATGTTGTGCCCACTTTTGGGGATGCCTTGCCCACGGCAATAAAATGGGACGATTAGAGGAAAGGAGGGAAAGACAATGGCAGTAAGAGGTTTCTTCTACAACGCCACGGATTTGAACGATAAGGAGCGAAGATACAACGGGCAGGACATGAACGAAGATAAAGCCCCTTTCTACAAAGAGGGCGTTGTATACGGCCATTTGCAAGTCACCGCAGGGGACGGGATGGAAGTCAAGGTGGATGGCGGAAGCCGGAAAGGGTACGCCTATATCAATCTTCACACCATACACAATACCGCCGTGCTTCCGCTTACCGTGAGCCAGGCAAGCGGAACGCTTCCCAGGATTGACCGGGTTATTGTGCGGAATGATGAAACGGAGCGCAGGCCGAGTATTTTTATCAGAGAGGGGGCATTTTCAAGCAAGCCGCAGCCGCCGGGGCTGATAAATAATGATGTAATCCAGGAAAAAAGCCTGGCCCGTATCTATGTAAAGGCCGGGGCGGTGGCAATTACCCAGGCAGACATAACAGACGAAAGGGCGGATGATTCCGTGTGTGGGTTCGTGGCTTCACAGTTCAAGGAACTGGACTTCTCACAATTCCTTTCACAGTTCAATGCCTGGTTCGCAGAAGAGAAAAAGGCAATGGAAAAAGACCACGCCGCCTTTGTGAAAGAGTATACCGAACTTATCCGGGATTTCACGGATGGCCGGGAAGCTGATTTGGAACAATTTAATGCCTGGCTTGCCAAAGAGAAAAAGGCAATGGAAAAAGACCGCCTTTCCTTTGAGGAAGAATATGCCAGGATGACAAGGGATTTCATGGAAACCCAGGCGGCGGAATGGGAAAAGTGGTTCCAGGGAAAGCAGGATGAACTTGCCGGGGACGTGGCCGGGAAATTGCAGTTGCAGATTGACGGCCTTAGAACGAAAGTACACAACATGGCGTTCAAGCTATGGATTGCCTACCGCCTGGAAAGCATCCAGGAAGCCGTGACCGTGACCCTTTCAAATGTAACCACGGGGAACGTCCAGACGGCGGATTTCACGGAAAGCGGCATTGGATTTTATATCACGGAAGCAGGGGACTACACCGTAAGGACCAATAAAGGGGGCGTTGTGGCAACGCCTAACAGATTTACGGTTGATAATGTGGACCTGATGCACACAATGACCGTTTCGTTGCGTGACGGGGCAGATAGGGGCTATATTGGCAATTATATGGGTGCATACATCCAAAGGCAGACGGTAAGGGTTTATATTGCCTATCTGTTGGAGAGCATCCAGGGAGCCGTTACCATCACCCTTACCAACACAACAACCGGGAGGGTGCAGACGGCGGCGGTTTCGGAAAGCGGCGTTGGCTTCCATATCCAGGAAGCCGGGGACTATATCGTGGAAACGGATATGGAAGCCGTGATGCCAATACCAAGGAAGTTTTCCGTTGGAAACGTGGACCATATGCCGCCGGGGCATACATTGACCGTTTCATTGCGTGAGTGTGCCAATATGGCCTACATAGGCAACTATATTGGAACCCATATATTAGGCTAAAAAAGAAAGCGAGGTAAGAAAGAGGATGAAAGGATTTCCTAAAGTAATCAAAACAAAGTCAGACCTGGTGAACACGTTCAAGATGGCGAAGAAAGGGAGCCTTAAAAAGGCGGATTGGTTGGAAGCCGTGGCGAAACTGGAAAACCAGAATTGGATTATGTGCCCGGTAATCAGTCTGTCAGAGGACAGAAAGGCGGTCACAATCATGTTCTGTGCGGAAGCGGCAGCAGGGCAGAGGGTGAAGAATGGGGCGGTTTTTCCGACCATACAGAGCGTTGAAACGGTGGAGGTGGATAAAAGTACCACCGACACGGAAAACGCCGCCACAGAGGGCCAGGAAGCGGCCAGGGAGGGCACGGAGAGCGGCCAGGCGGCAGCAGGGCAGAACACCGTCACCCACACCATACTGAACCTTTCCAAGGCCGTGAACATAGGCACAACGGAAATCGGCATCCCGGCGGCGGTATCGTTCTATGACCGCCTGGGGATTTCCAAAGAGGAAGTGGAGGAAATGAAAGGAGAATTGGAAGCATGAGCAGATTATTTGTGTATGACGAAAATATGTTGGATGAACGGGCGAAGATTACCGTTGCCAAGATGGCGGCCATTTCTGATATTGTGGCCCCGGAAAAGGCGTACATCCAGTACAGCGGACGGGGAGAAATCACGGTCACTGGCGGATGCGTGATTGCGGTGGGTGAAACGTCCGTGTTCAAGACGGCGGAAACCGTCCTTTCCAAGGAGAACCTGGACCAGGGAAGCGATTTCGCACATGGCAATGATTATTATATCTATATATGTGACCCCGGAACGGACAACCAGGATGAAAAGTATCTGATTTCCTTAAATTCCACGTTCCCGGACGGCGAGGGATGGGACGATACAAACACCCGTAAGATTGGCGGATTCCACTATGGCCGTGTGAGGAATACGGATGAATACGGCAGGCCAATCAATACATCCGGGGCGGTGAGGGGTGCCGGATGGGAGGGGAATACCCGTGTGGACATTATCCCTAATTCCGTATGGACCACGAAGCACCGCCCTAAATGTGACCCGTCCGGCATGGTATACCTGGGGAACGCTTTATGGGGTGACATTTACCTTTCCAGTGATGACGGGGCCAATGGGTTGCAGTCTGTATATTGCGGCACGCCTATCACGGGCACGGAGGGCCTTAACTGGTATATCGCAGGGGAACGGGCAAGGCGTGTGGGGAAACATTTGCCGGATTACATGGAATTTACAGTGGCAGCAGACGGAAGCCCCCAGGGGTTGGACGATTCCAACACAAACGGGTGGACGGCAACCGCAAACAAGGCAAGAACCGCCGTTGGGAACATTGCAAACGCCGTGAGTGCCTTAAATATATGTGACCTGGTGGGAAACGTGTGGAAATGGCTGAATGAACTGATACATGACCCTACGGCAACCACGGGAGCGTGGCAGGACCCCATGGCCGGGCAGGGTTACGGTCAATTGTGGATGTATTCGGCAACGGGCTTGCACGCCCTCGTTGGCGGCGGCTATTGGAGCTACGGCGTGCGTTGCGGTTCACGGGCCGTCGGTTGCGACGGTTACCCGTGGCACGTGCGCACGGGCGTTGGCGTGTGGTGCGTGTGTGACAGTCTGTAAATCTGTTGGGGACGGGCG
>NZ_CALPDH010000075.1:0-5707 GCF_943193215.1 Acetatifactor aquisgranensis
TGGCTCATTCATCTGAGATATGAAACTTAAAATTCCTTGATTTTTTAAGGAAAATCACTTGACATTATAGGGAGGAAATGTTGATGAAAAAAGAGGCAGGGTTCTTCTTAGCGATGATGTGTGTGTTGACATTAGTAGGATGTGGCACATCAAACAATGCGGAAAAAGCAGAGGACAAAATTTCACAGTCTGCTGTGGAAGAAAGCATAGCATCAGAGGAAATCAATGTTGTGTCAGCGTCAGGTGATACACAGGAGCCAGTGCAGGACTTTCAATCAGAAGTCGATGAGCCGTCACAGCCGGAAGAAGCGGATTATCAGAAAGATGCTGAGAAAGGTAATTCTGATATACAGGAAAAGGAAGAAAGTTTAGTGGATGTTACTGAAACCATGGAAGCAGAACAGGATAATCAAATAATTGTTCGACAAGACATAATAAACGTAAATGAAATTAATGAGCAGGGGGGAATAATTGAATTTGCTGGAGATATGACATATAAAGAGTTTACAGATTTGAATTGGGTTTCAGATATTGATAACAGTTTGAATGAGGATACAAGCGTATATATTGTTAAGATACACCACTTTACAAGTTTTTCCATAAAAAAGTATCGTACAGGACTTTCTGATGTATAATGAGTTTGCGACAACCATTACAAAGGAAAGTGACCCTGTACGACAAACCTATTATACAACAAAAACAGCCTGATTGGTAGACTCCATCAATACTTTTTTGCTTATTTTGAGACATTCCCTGCCCCTACTGCTGAGACACTGTTCTTATTGGTGCTGTCCATATTGGCAATGGAATCGGCACGCTCCATCCGTTTCCTCTACAGGCATTTCCTGTCCAGCATCACGGAGAAGTCGCAGAATGCCTTCTATTATGCCTGTTCCTATGCGAAAGTGGACTATTCCAGGTTCATGGACGTGACTGCATCCATGGCCCTGGAGCTGATTCCGGAACGCCTGAAGCCGCAGCCTGTCTTCCTCTGCATCGACGACACGATGGCAGCCAAGTTCGTGAAGGAGTTCGAGGACGTGTCAAAGCTCTTCGACCATGCCGCGCATAACGGCTGCAGCTACCTCAATGGGCACTGCTTCGTCAGCCTCATGCTCTGTGTCCCGGTATGGCGCGGGCACCGGGTCTCGTACCTGGCAGTCCCCCTTGGCTACCGCATGTGGAGGAAGGAAGAGTCCAAGCCGGAACTGGCGGCTTCCATGGTACGGCAGGCCATGCCCGGCCTTTCCGCACAGAGGAGCGTCATAATCCTCTGCGACAGCTGGTATGCCAAGAAGGACCTGCTGTGCGTTGTGGACGAATATGCCAACCTGGACGTCATCTGCAATGCCAGGTGCGACTCCGTCATCTATGACCTTGCGCCGCAGCCTACAGGCAGGAGGGGCAGGCCCGCCAGGCATGGGAGGCGGCTCTCCACAGAAAGCGACTTCACGCTCTCCGATGAGCGGATCGGGGACTACTACATCGGCGTGCGCAGGGTCCTCACCGACCTCTTCGGGCGGAGGGAGGTCCTTGCCTATGTGACGGCATCCGAAAAGGGGCAGGGCTCCAGGCGGCTCTTCTTCAGCACCAACTTCCCGCACCAGATGCACATGTACTGTGCCTGGCAGGAAAAAGCACCATTGAACCAGGCCGGGAGCAGCCAGATGCCGTACATCCCCATGCTGTGCTACTGTCTGCGCTGGAACATCGGGGTCAGCTACTATGAGCAGAAGACATTCTGGTCATTGTGCAGCTACATGGTCCGCAGCAGGAAAGGAATCGAGATGCTGGTGAACCTGATCAATGTCGCTTACTGCGCAATGAAGATACTGCCATACCAGGAAGAGGCCTTTTCAAAGTACCGCGGCGAAAGCGTACAGGAATTCCGATTTGCCCTTAGCGAAGGAATCCGGAGGCAGGTGTTTTATGCCACTTTCCTTCGGAACATCGAAACTGGTATAAAATCAATCGCTTTCGTGAAAGGCTTGAATCTATTGCTTCAGAGACAAAACAATAATTGGCATAAGTTGTAAAGTGGTGTAAAATAATAAAATAGAGATAGAAAAGTATGAATTGTAGCGGAAGAACCATACTAACAAAGGAGGTGTTTATCATGGCAACTTCAAGTATCACAAAGAATTTTGTCATTTCCGGCAAGGAACAGGTGGAGATGTTTGTTAATGCGATTGAAGAATCTGCCAAGAACCGTCCTGTTCATATACCTGTGGCTGCGAGAGAGATAACAGACGAAGCAGAACTGGTAGAATTTATGGCAAAATGGGAGAAAGCAAATGTTGGAAACAAATAGGTATTTAGTTATCAACATTCGGCGCTATCTTAATAGTGATAATCCAAAACTCGGAGAGAGCAGGCTTCTTCAAGTTCTCTCCGGTTTTTCTTGTCTGCGGAATCCGGATGTCGAGCGTTTTTTGAAAAAAGTTCAGTAGAGTTTACGAAAAAGAATCAGTCGGTTACATATCTTGTAATTAACATAAGCTGCATGGTGCTGGTTGGGTATTTTACCCTTGCATTGAAACCTTTAACTGTAAGGGGAGAAACAGTAAGCAATACCGTAAAGAAAAAGTTGCTGCGTGTCAGTGAATGGGATGAAAAATCAGATACTTATACCATGTCTGCATACCTTATTGCCCAACTTGGCAAAAATTTTACCAATGGTGCAGACAAAAAAATAACTGGCGAAGAATTACTCGCACTGGCATGGGACAAAATTAAAGAGATACAGTATTTGGGCGGAGGCGTAGTGACCTTCTTAGAAGCTGAAAATGAGGAAAAGCTTTTATCATTTTACCGCGATAACCGTTTTTCGCAGTTTGATACCAGGCAGACCGCATCAGATACGGAGGAGTCGCATGAGCTGCTACAGCTTTTAAGGCTGCTTTAATGCGATTTCGCAGCACTGAAAAGTATGGATTTTGTCGATTTGTCGAATCGCAAAATAAGGTGGGGTAAATTCCGCACAGGTGGGGTAAAAGGGGTAAATAATTTACCCCAGGGGTAAAAGTCATCAGAATCTAACAGCGGCACAGGCGGCTATTTCCAAATGATGCCATAGGAATTTGGGTACTCGCAGGCAAAAGTATTGAAGAATGGCTTAAAATCAAGGGTTTTAAGGCTTGGTGGGGTTCATCACGGTGGGTGGTGGGCCCCGCTTTTTCGTGTTTTTGGATGCCGCTGATAGGATGGCGATTGGGGAAAAATCGTACTATCAGGCAAAAGTATACTTTCACGCAAAAGTCAGGGGTTTCCGTGATAGTATAAAGCGGAAAGGTAAAAAGGTGTAGGATATTGGCGGTTTTGGCTGAAAGATGGATTAGCTTGACGGAAAATGCTGTTGAAAAACGGTGGATATGATACAAACACGAAAATTGCCTGTATTATCACGGAAATTTGTTTGGAGTTTTGTTTGCTTACGAAAGTTGTAGAATTTGATATTTATATTTTGTACTTAAAAAGCATCCCAGTTCAATTAGTGAGATGCTTTTTAATATTCATTCTTCATTTGAGTCTACTATAAACTTAAGTTCATCCAAATCAACCCTCCTTGATTTGGATATAATACTTTCAATGTCTCTTGTAAAAAAGTCACTTACATCATTCTTGACATCCATTAAAAAAGTAGGAGTAGGTTTTCCTTCATCAGTTAATGGATATAGCGAAACTACAATTTTATCGTCAAATTTATAAAATGAATAACTGGGATAAAATGAGTGGAAATATACTTCAATTCTATCGCCAAATCTATTCATCAGCTTATAAAAACAATCATAGGCATCTATAATTTTGCTTTTCATTGTTTTTCCGTCATCAAAATGTTCTTTTATGACTGCCATTAACATTTGATTGTTAACATCCGGTAAGATGACTGTCCATGTAGTATCTTCACGTTGGAAATAATTCTCAATTAAATCTTTATTTGATTCACGCCATTTTCTTGAATGAATAAAGCAAGTTATAAGTGTTGACGAATCGGAAAACAATTTATGGAAATCTTTTTTTTCAAAACAATTAAAAACATTATATTTTTCAATAATATTTTTGGTGAGTGGTTTTTCTAAGAGGTCAAATAAATTATTTTTTATTTCTGTGCAGGCATCTCTTACTGCATTTGCAATATTCCGTTCGTTTTTGCTGTAGTTATAAAAAATAGTAGTAATGCCGCTTAAGTCACTTGGTATATGCAATTCAAACTCGTTTGACGGATTTTGAGGTACTAAAATAAAGGTACGTTCTCTTCCTAATACTCCAATATACATACCTACTTCAAGCAAAACATTATCTCTTGCTGTATATTGTTTATGATTTCTTATTTCTATTAAGTCATCAGGTGAAAATACAAATATCCCAAATGACATTTCATATAGCGAATTTAGTAAATCCTCTAGAGTATAATGTCCAGATTTAAATAAATGGCTATTTCTCCAACAAATCACTTCTAAATTAGGCAATTCTGTACTTCGATTTAGATTAAGACATATATTTTCAGCGTATCTAGCACTTTCGCTAGATGAACCTACAAATATTTTGGTTTTCAATAGTATGTCTCCTATGCAAACAGTTGTTGCTTCTCAATATAATAAGTGGACTTTGAAGCAATTTTCTTACAAATCACTGGTTCTCCGTCTTCTGTAACGGTTTTTCTATGTACATTTAGAAAACTTCTTTCTTCCCCTGCAATAATATTTGGAGAAATTGTTTGAATACTCTCTATAGCATTTTTCAGTATTATTCCGATGGCTTCATAGATTGTATGTAAATTTTCCTTTGGAATTTTGCCAACAACAGATTCTGGTGAAATATTAGCTTTCCATAATATTTCATCAGCATATGCATTTCCTATACCACGAACTATATTTTGGTCAATAAGAAATGCCTTGATATTTTTTTTGGAATTAGAAAGTGCAATTTCCTCGAAATAAGCATATGTAAAATCACTTCCTAGGGCATCAGGAACTGTATTTTGAGGTGGATTAAATGTTATTTTACAAATCTTTTGGAAATCTGTAATTGCTAAAGACTCTCCGCCGTCAAAATCAAAAGATAAAATTTTGTGCTTTATTTTTTGCGTCTCGTCTGTGGAACAAACCTCAAATCTACCATGTAACATTAAGTGAACAGAAAATTGAGTTGTATCCTTTAGCTGGAAATATAACTCTTTACCACTACGATAAATATTGTCAATTTCATTTCCAATTATGATATTACTTAATTCGTTGGCATCTACATTACAATTTTTGGGGATATATAAATCAAATGACGAAATCTTTTTGTTGCAAATTCTTTTTTTCAAATTTATACTAAAAACTTGGAGATCAGGTAATTCTGGCATAATGTACCTCCCTAATAACATAAAATATTTGTTTTAGTTTACCACTTTGTTCTTTATTTTGTCAAGAAAATGTTCTTTGTCCTATATGGCAAAATATAGAATATTTTTAGAGTAATATATTGTTGATAAAGATGTGTATGGGAAATCAATAGGTACTGAAAATAGGAAGAGATATTTTAGTATGTGATAGGTGTTAATGTCAGGTGCTATAAGTTTTGCTTTCAAAGGTGTCTTAGTTTCCGGCAGATACGGACACGGAAAGCCGAAAAGGCCCGTAAACACGCAATGTCATTAACTTAAGGAATCTTTTACATTTGATATTGTAAAAGGTTCCTTTTTTCTGTATTTTTATTGTAT
>NZ_CALPDH010000076.1:0-4640 GCF_943193215.1 Acetatifactor aquisgranensis
TTTTACTCTGAGGTATCTTTTTATCAACCACCTTTCTTGGAATTCCCTATGTTTGTATTATACAGGAAGCTCCTTTTTCTTAGTTTCTAAACATTTCTATACAATACCATTATACTATGTATACTGTCCCATAAACTTCCCTTTCAAATATCATCTGCCCCTATGTCTTTCTTTCCTTTTCTGCCGTTTCAGTCCAAACTGCCGCTGTTTCTCTGCTTCCCGTTGTTCTCGTCTCACAATTTTGCGTTCAGTTTTCAACTGCTCCTGCTGTAATTTCAAAGCCTGTTGTGATTTTGTTCCTATCCCGGTATTCTTTACCTGTTTCCGCACTTCACGCTGTACTCGTTTAGGATTGCGACTAGCTACTTTTACATCAGTTGCCACAGCCGGACTAAACCGTAACCGATAGTAATTTTTCAGAACAAAATTATAAATCTCATAGTCCTTTGGTTCTGCCCCAAACATAACCTTACATACAGATAGCTTTCCATCTGCTACACGTTCAAACACTCCCACCCAAAACGGTTCCTCAAAAAATACTGTCAACTTTCCCGATACTTTGTCCATGACAATTCCTCCTTAAAATAATTGTAATGAACAAAGAACGGACGACCCTAAGGAGGGAGGGCTACTTACACCAAATCGGTGCGACTGGACTACCTACCAGTTCTGCAAAATTGCCTTGCGTTGTGTTTTTATCTTTGCCCCTATATATTACCACATAACCGCTTATTTTGCTATAAAAATGTGGCAATTCGCTTAATAGTGTGAACTGCCACATTATCACATTTTCCTTATCCGAATTAACTTACATGGTTCTAGCACCATGTTCAAATCATTATTTCTCGCAACAGAGTTCCATTTCCACATGCAACATCAAGGACAACATTACCCTCATACAAATCTATAGTGTCAGATAGTTCCATAATATGAAATCTTGTATATTGTCCTTCCCTTGACGCATCATATTCAGATGCTTATCTTTTTTATTAAATTTAGCATTTCCGATAAGTTATTGCTGTATTATTATCTGAATTATGCTAGAATATATGGAGAGTACAGAATTGAGAGGTAAGCTATGGACGTAACGATACGAGAAATACAAAAACAGGAATATCCGTTACTGGATAATTTTCTATATGAAGCAATCTTTATTCCAGAGGGTATCGAACCTCCACCTAAAACCATCATTACATCCCCCGAATTACAGGTTTATGTTGAGCATTTCGGGGAATCAAAAGATGATTGGGGATTAGCAGCAGAAGTTGACGGTAAGATTGTTGGGGCTGTTTGGGTTCGCATTATGAACGATTACGGACATATAGATGATGAAACGCCCTCTTTGGCAATCTCTCTTTATAAAGAATACCGGGGCTTTGGCATTGGAACGGCTATGATGAAAGGAATTCTTACCCTGCTTAAATCACATGGGTACAGTCGGGTTTCTCTTTCTGTTCAAAAAGCCAATTATGCGACAAAGATGTATTTAAAGATTGGTTTTGAGATTGTAAAGGAGAATGAGAAAGAATATATTATGGTGTACTGCCTATAACAAATTTATAAATAAACTGGAGAAAGGACATTCCATTTATGAGAATCCGGCCGTATATATCAAGCAAAGATTACGAATATGTATCAAAATGGATTGATGACGAAAGAACTCATGCTTTTTGGTGTGCAAATCTTTTGCCATATCCCATGACACAAAAATCTTTCCATGATTTATTAGAGAAAAATGCTATGGACTGGACAGACAGTGCTTATGTAGCAACTGAAAACAGCGGACAGGCAGTAGGCTTCTTCTGTTATTCTGTCAATACAGCAGACAATATTGGTTTTCTTAAATTTGTTATTGTTGATAAAACCAAACGCGGAAAAGGTTACGGAAAAGAAATGCTGAATCTGGCTCTGCAATTCGCTTTTCAGATAACCGGCGCAAAAGCGGTTCAACTGAATGTTTTCAGTGAAAACGTATTAGCAAAGCAATGTTATGAAAAAGTCGGCTTCGTTGAAAGAAAGATTGATAAAGATGTATTTGCATATAAAGATGAGTTGTGGAGCAGATGTAACATGATAATTTCAAAACAGTCACTCTGATTTTCAGAAAGGATACATGACTATGGTATTAGGAGAACGGATAAAGAGAATACGCACGTTCCGGGGCTTGACACAGCGTGAACTAGGCTTGAAATTGGGATATGCGGAACGCAATGCTGATGTTCGTATCGCACAGTATGAATCCGGCTATCGTGTTCCCAAAAACAACACTTTAATGGAAATGGCAAAGATACTGAACGTCAATTATATTCATTTTATTGGTGTCACTCCCGGTTGTGCCGAAGATATTATGCTTACATTCCTTTGGCTTGACGAAGATGACCGCAGCACGATCCACTTATTTCAGCTTGTCCGCAACTCCGGCAAATGCAACGCTTCTGATGATAAATCGGTGCGTTACTATGACAATGATGATTGGCCTGCTCATGCCCCGGTGGGTATGTGGCTAGAGTATGGATTAGTCAATGATTTCATGCGGGAATGGTGTCTGCGGAAAGAGCAGTTGAAAAGCGGAGAGATTTCAGAGGACGAGTATTTTGAATGGAAAATCAACTGGCCTGCTACGAGTAGTAAGGTTGATTACAATGGAAAAGATGATAAAAAATGCAGTTACCAATGGCGTAAAAAATAACTTCCGTATTATAAGCATATTTGCTTTATAATAAATACATTAATGAAAGGGCTGATGCAGATATGAAAAATAATCAAAATTGTGTTTGGAGGATACACGGAAAATAATCCTCCAATAAATAAAATCGGAGGAATTACCATGAATTTTTTATCAATCACATCATCTGACGATATGTGGGAAAAAGTAAGCCAATTTGCGCAAAGCTGCTCATGGAGAGCCGGAAAATCTCTATCCCAAAATATGTCTGACAACACTTTTACAGATTGGGAACGTGTGATAGTTGCTTTGCACGAAACTGATATTGCGGGCTACTGTACTGTTGCAAAAAGTGATTGTATTCCAAATGTTTCATATACGCCTTACATTGGCTATATGTTCGTTGATGAAAAATATCGAGGACAACGCCGAAATTGAAAAAATCTATATGCGTGAGATATAAAAATTTTCATTATTCACTCATATAGGTATCAAAAAGGTATCACGCTCCACATCAAAAGCCGGAAAGTCCGCTGTTTATGCGGCTTCCCGGCTTTCTGTTTACTATTCGAACTCTTCTCACAAGAATTTAATCTGCCTTATTTCCTGTGTTCTACATATGTGTATTTTGGCTATTTTTCTTTTTATTCGCCTTTATTCCACTTTTCAAAATTTTTTGTACTCAAAATGCACTCATATATTAACACATTGTCAATCGTTTGTCACCCTCTAATCGTAATGTCCCCTGCATGAGATAATTACGACAGTCTCCCGCTCCACCGCATAGACAATCCTGTGTTCATCGTTGATACGGCGGCTCCAAAAACCGCTCAAATTGTCTTTCAGCGGCTCCGGCTTGCCAATGCCCTCAAAGGGGCTTCGCCGCATGTCCTTTATCAACATATTGATACGCTTCAGGACGGCTTTGTTGGTCTGTTGCCACTGACATTAGTCTTCCCATGCAAAATCCCATTGTATCCGTTTTATCTGCATAAGCCCCCTATTCCTCAATCAGTTCATGTTCCGCCAGTTTCAGCCGCCCTGCCTTGTAATCCTCCATTTTCTTTTCCAGGTAGCGGATATTGCTTTCGCTGTAAAAGGGGTCTGGGTCTGCGGTGATTTCAAAGGGGATTCTTCTTTCCTGTGCCACTTTCGTACAGAAAATGGTGATTGCCGTGGTAAGGTTCATTCCCATTTTCCGGCAGATTTCTTCTACGGATTCTTTTAGTTCTGCGTCCATGCGGAAATTTACGCTTGTCTGTGCCATACGTTGCACCTCCTTTATGTCCACCTACATTATAGAAAAACAAATATGGCTTTCTATAACCGAATACGGCGCAAAAAGATGCGCCCTTTTATCGGAATCGAAAGGATTGCTTCCGATAAATATATTATATCGTGTTTTGGATATTTGTAAAGCTATTTCTTTATATTTTTGCATATTTTCTTTACATGCTTTCCCTTTTTTCACAATATATGCTTTTCTCACCCGTCTTTTTCTTCTTCCACCACACACTTATCCAAAGCATATGCCAAAAAAGTCCCAATCAGTTCATTCCTGCTATGTCCTGTTCTGGAAGAAATATCATCAATCTGCGCCACAATTTCTTCCCTGATTCTGATTGAGAAAACTTTGTATCCGTCTTCTCCTTTTGCTTTCTTAGGTTTTATCACTAAATTATCGTTCTTCATATTGCACCTCCGTTCAACCATATTTTATGCTTGAAATTCAGTGCTATATATGTTGCTATTTATGTTATACTTTTATGTTATAATGTATTTGAATCTTTAAGAAAATCGAGCGATAAAAAGAAAGGAAACGCCTATGAAGCCGGAATTATACAATGACCTCAAAAAATACGCCTACAGTTCCTTTGAGTATGCCCATGCGGGCTTGTACGTAAACGGTGGATAGTGCGTACCTATACAAAACAGGAGCAAACCTGTATGATAAAAACAGATTTGCTCCTGTCTT
>NZ_CALPDH010000077.1:0-4432 GCF_943193215.1 Acetatifactor aquisgranensis
GCTCATGGACACACGCATGCACAGCGTCATGAACGGTATCGTGAGCAGTGACGGGGAATACCAGGCGATTCTCCGAAGGTCGGACATATACTCCGGCGAACTGGACAGGATGGACTTGTCAAAAGAAATCCGGCTGCTGATTGACCGGTATGTCAGCGAGCAGAACGCGCTGGGCTCCCGATTTGGGATGCTCGCCTACCTGCTTGGCTTTTCCGACTGCAAGGCCATGTTTTTAGGGAAATGCCTGCCAACAGAAGCCCCGCTCGTCATCCGGCGTGACCGTTATCTTCTTGAAATAAACGGGGGAACCGGCATCATCCAGTCCCCCTCCCGCATCGGGGCTTAGGTTTAGGAGCCACTCGAATCGGTCTTCGTAAACCCTCACCCCTGACACATATTTATCCATCTGTTCTTCTGAAAATTCCCCGTCCTCCGGTATGGTGAACTGCCCCATGAGCCTTTGCAGGTTTTCCAGCTTGCCGCTCACGTCCGCCTCCGTGGCGGGCTCCACGTCACCGTACTGCGCCATCCGCTGCTCCAGTTCCGCAATCTTCTCCCCCACCTCCTGCTGCTTGCGGCTGAATACTTCCTTCGGTATCTCGTTGTTCATCCTCATATCGAGCAGCGTCTCATATCTGCCCCGCTCCTTTTTGAGCTGTTCTTCTATGATTTCCTTGTCACGCAGCACTTCCGACTGCTCCACCCCGGCGATGCCGCACCCCAGCACCGCCGCCGCGTCCAGGAGCGTCCCCTCCGGGTCATCGAACACGGCGTGGAGGACTTTCTGCGCCATCGTGTACATCTTCCAGTCCTGCACCAGCGGCGAGCGGCAGACGTTCTCAATGCCCAGGCCGTTTTTCAGCCTTGCCGCTATGGTCCCCGTCCGGGTCTGGTCGTAGCATTTATAGGTGTAGGTGATGAAGTCCGTCTTGGTATGCCACTTGGTCTTTGCGAAGGCGTGTCCGCACTGGCACCGCATCTTCCTGCGCCAGAGGTCGTCCGAATGGACGCCCCTGTTCTTCCGGCGCTGCCCCATCTGCGCGTCCTTTTCCGCCATCATCTTCTGCACCCGCCCGAATTCCTCTTTGGTGACGATGGGCTGGTGCTTCCCCTCCACGATGACGCGCTCCAGTTCCCCCTTGTTCTTCGCCCTTTTCTGTTCCAGGTAGTCCGGCACATATTCCTTCCGGTATTCCAGTTCGCCGCAGTAAAGTCGGTTCTTTAAGATGTGGCCGACGGTGGCGTAATGCCACATCGTCTTCCCCATCGCCGTGCGGCGGCCTTCCTTTTCAAGCTGTTTCATTATTTTATGGTAGCCGTTGCCCGCAAGGTACAGGTCGAATATCCTCCTGACCGTTTCCGCCTGTTCCTCATTGATGATCTGCGGGTTCCACTCCGCATCCACCGGCACGCCTTTCCCGTACTTTAAATCAATGGCGGTCAGAACTTTGTCAGCCACGATAAGCAAATCCCCGGTGCCTAATCCCTCCGGCACATAGGCGGAGTAGTCCTGCCGCTGCTCAATCAGGACAACAGGGTCGCTGCATTCCTGCCTTGCCAGCTCCACCTGCTCCATCGCAAAGGCCACATACCCGTCCGTGCATTCCTCCATCTCGTCACAGTGGTAATCCGACACCGGGCGCTTGGAGCGCCGCTTCAATGCCTTTTTCAGCTTATGCTCCGCAAGGGCGTGGGCGGCGGTGCCTTCCTCGGCATAGACGCTGCCGCCAGGCTCCTCCTGAAACTGTTCTTCCAATCGCGCGGACGGCGTGCAGGAGAGCCACCGCTTTGAGGAAGATGCGGAAAGCAATGCATGTTTCCCCATCACAGCACCTGCGCTTCCTGCATCAGTGCCGGGTAGTCCTCCGGCTTCACCGCCGAGAGCTTCACCGCGCCGTACTTCTGCAAAAGTTCCTTGATCTCCTTCGATTTCCCCTCCTGGGTCTTCTGTGCCATCAGCGCACGGATGCCCTCCAGCGTGGCAGGGGATTCCTGCTGTACTTCTGCCGCAGATTCCGGCTGTGCCTGTTTCTGCGCTTTCACCGTTTTTTCTTTCGTGCCGCCCCCTCCGCTTTGGCAAGTCCCCGCAGACCTTCCGCCACGATGGAGAACCCTTCCGCGATCTTCATTAATTCACTTCCCATTTACATTCCCTCCGTTTCCTTAAAAATGATCTCTTTTCCCTGCGCCGTGGCGGATGCGATCTCCGCCGCCATCCCTTCGGTGACTTCCCCGAACACCCACACCTCGTCACAGAGTGAGAGCAGCTCCATCCCCATAGAGATGCCGAGCCGCCTCTCTTCCTCTATCCCCTCGTTCAAAAACTGCGGGAATAAAAGGTGCGGTGCGATGGGAAGATGCCCTTCCTCACACGCCATGCGGCTGTAGGCCGCCGCCTTCCTTGCATTCCCTTCCATGTCGCTACGGAAAGGGCTGCAGATAAAAACCTTCTTACGCATCAGCGCCTCCATCCTTTCTTCATTTTCCTGTCGTGCGCCGCTTTCGCGGCTTCGTAGGCTTCCACTTCCTTCTCGATCTGCATCAGCTTGGCGGCGAGGCTTTTCGCAACAATGCTGATCGCCTGCAGGATGCCGATAAGCTCCTGTGATTTTTCCATAGGCTCCGTTCCCTCCTTTCCTGCCGTTTTGGAAGGCTCCGAAATATACCCTCCTACCTTTCGTAATGACACTTTTTGAAAATCTGGCAATGAAAAATGGAACTTTTTTGAAAACCGTTCGACAAACGTATCTTTTCCTGTCGAATATGGGGAGAATCACACATCAAATCCATGCTCCCGGAAAAAATGACGCAGTTTTTCTAACACCTTATCCTTGCGGAAAGCCAGTGTCCTCCTGCTCCCTCCAATCTGCTGTGAAAGTTCAGTGACCGGAATCTGCTCCCCGAACACCTTCATGGCAAGCTCCCGCTCTTCCGGCAGGAGGGAATCCATCGCATCCGCAAGCACTCAGAGCAGCAGCTTTTTCTCCACCAGCTCGTCCACCCCCGGCAGCTCCATGTCCGGGATACCTACTCCCTCCGAGGCATTATCCCGCCACGCCTCGTAGGATTCTTCCGTGTAGCCGTTCTGCTCCATCGCCTCCCGGTTCCGCTGCTCATGCTTTTTCTGCTGCCACCACGGGCGGTAATATTTTAGATATTCTTCTTCCGTAACTTCCAGTGTGGATTCTTCGTTTCCTGACTTGACTGTGATCTTCCTAAAAGACATAAAGCGTTCCTTCCTTTACGGCTTCGTAAAGTTAGGAACGCTTTAAAATATAGACGTGGGACTGGCTTTGAAAAAATGGCAGAGAATGGCCAGGGAAAGCTATCACTATACATACACTCTTAAAACAACTCACTAGCTTTACTCCGGCCATTCGTGACTCGGCGCAATGCGGTCCCACTCGCTCGGTACTTATTCAGTTTTGCGTACAATGGAATTTCCATTTTTTTCCATTGGTAGCATAAGTATGCCCATAAAAGGAACGCTTTAATCCGTAAAAGCAAAAACAGCAGGATATCCCCCCGCCGTTCTTTTTTTCTATGTATATTTTTTCTTCTCTTTTGGTTTCCAGTACACCCGTACCACTTCGCCGCGGTGCGGGCATTTCAGTTCCACTATGATCCTGAACCGCGTTATGCCGATATCAAAAATCCGCCTCCCGCACTCATGGTTCGGGCATTTAATTTTCTGGATGACGACCACCTCCTCTCCTAAAAATGCGGAGGCGCATATTGGTATCTCCCAATAAACGCCTCTCCTTACATGCCGCACTGCCGCTATTTCTCATTCGTAATAATCTAACTGGCGGAAGTTATTCGGAAAAAGGTAAAACTCCGTCCCCGATTTTCCATCTATCTGCTTCCACACAATGACCTTATAAGTCAGGGATGTATAGGTCTGCGTCCCGCCATCCTCATAAACCTTTCTGACTGGAATCAGTGACACGAAGGAATATTTGCACTTCACTCTCTTTCCAATCCTTCACGAACCCATTTTACATAAGCCCACTGACGTTTTGTACTATCAACCGTGTTCTTATCAACAGGTGTTCCGCATTCTTGATATACATAAAACTCATCAAAGGAACTTAGGTATTTATTTGCATAATATTTGCAGCCCTGCAAACCTGTGCCGTTTGCCTCTTCCTCTGTTATTTCTCCCATGCACTCCAAATCATCCGGAAGTTCAGATATTGGCATATCATATGCAATAAAATGTTGTTCTCTCATAATAAGTATCGGTGGCAAATCCCCAGAAACCACTTCTTCTTTATTTTTTAGAGTTGCTCCGCAACCAACCAAACCTAATGCACATACTAAGGTTAAAACTAATGCAACTAATTTTTTCATAAGGTGTTAGTCAGTAAATGGGTCGGTATGTCTTTTAAGTCCGTTTAATGGACCTTAAAAAGTGCTATGTTATTCCCAT
>NZ_CALPDH010000078.1:0-4159 GCF_943193215.1 Acetatifactor aquisgranensis
CTTATCCTTAAGACATTTTTATCCCCATCTTTTTGAAACTGCCCGTATCCTTGGTGTTTAAGTACAAAAAGATGAGGATAAAAATCAATCCGTATGCCATCATATAATCACCATTACAAATTTGGAGGTGATTTTATGATTAAGCGCTACAATGACTATGTCCAAGAGATGGTCAATCTCATGGTCGAAAGCGGTTTTGGCGAGTATGGAAGAACTGCCCGTAAACGCTGGTATGAAGCTTTTGGCCGCTATTTATCAGAGGCCGGACTTGTATACTCTGATGAAAATGTTTCAAAATGGCTTGAGGAGGTGGTAAAACCGGCAAATACCAGACAACAATACCATGTGACTGCAAGGTATATGGAACAGCTCCGGGAATTCATCCGCACAGGGGAAATACGGATCGAGAATCTCCTTTTGGTGAAGCCTGACCACGATAAGCTGCCCCCGGAGATACGGAGCACTCTCGATGAATATCTTGCTTCCCGCGAACCGGATTACAGCCCGGAATCTATGCGTCTTGCAAAACTGCACACGGCCAACTTCCTTTTGCGGCTCTGCGCAGAAGGGATGATGAGAATGGAGATGCTCTCCTATGAAATGCTGGCGGCAGTATTCCGGAGCCGTTGGAACGTTACTCCAGAACAAAGATCGGTGATCCTGAGCCATGGCCGCCAACTGCTTGGCTTTCTTCATGAAAAGCATGGTTTCCGGCGGGGATTCTCCATTCTGTTAGAAGATTCCGTGTTCCAGTATGCATATGTCCCCGGATTGTCCGATGATGCCGTCATGACGGAGCTGCTGCGTCTGAGCCGTGAGCACTCTGTCTGCACTACGGAAGAAATGTATCCCATGATCGCCCGGTTTGCGGACGGGTACAGTGACAGAGGGTATTCCTACACCATGATCAAGAGGGTTACCCATACCCTCCGGTGTCTGTATGTTTTTCTGGATATGCATGGTCTGGACTACTGCCCGGAAGTTTCATGGGAATGGTACACGCTGATCGGAGACAGGATAGGCCGTAACCGCCGGGCGTGGAAGCGTGTACTGGCTCTTTTTGGCAGCTTTGCCGCAGACAGGGAAATACGCTTCCATAAAAACTGTGGGATGACGTCCGCCCAGGAGAAGCGTATGGGGCATTACCCGGCATGGTGTGCGGACGCGGTCAACGGATATGTGGATTGGCTTGCACGCAGTTTCCATAGAGAGTCAACTGTTCAGAACTATAGATACGGCGTCTGGAGTTTATGCGACTACCTTCTGGCCTGCGGCATAAATGGCTTTGGGGACATTACTCCGCAGATGCTTAGGGAATATATAGCCCAGGATCATCACGCCACGTTGAAAGGGCGTTCCACGAGGATAACCATTGTAAACCAGTTCCTGTGGTATGTAGAAACGGGCATCCTTGGAGAGGAAAAGAAACTCTATACCGTGCTCACGGCCGGCACTGCGAAATCTGTGACGGTGCCGGTGGTCCTGACCGATGATGAAGTGAAGCGCATCTATACATACAGGGCAGGATGCCGTACCGGTATCGAACTGCGTAATGCCGCCATGCTGATGCTGGGCCTGCGCCTTGGCTTCCGGGCAAGTGATGTGGTCAACCTCAAGATCGAAGATATAGACTGGAAGCAGCGCAGGATATCGATCATACAGGAAAAAACAAAGCACCCGCTCGTCCTGCCACTATCCATCGATGCAGGAAATTCCCTGTATTCCTATCTGAGCTCATCCAGGCCGAAAGCAGAAGATAACCACGTTTTCATCCGGCACAAAGCGCCTTTCGGCAGGCTCACGATAAAAAGCTGTGAGAACGCCTTCAAAGCTGCGCTTCCGGAAATGGCGGACAGGCCTGGCGTGAGCTTCCACACCTTGAGGCGTACCTTTGCGACCGGCATCCTGCGGAACAATGCGGGCATGGATGCTGTCATGGATGCGCTGGGGCACCACGACAACTCGACTGTTGTAAAATACCTTTCTTTTGATGACGAACGGATGATGGAATGCCCATTGTCATTAAGCGGCATTGCCGTGGAAGGAGGTGCCTTATGACGCTTGATACTTATGAATTCAGCAGTTGTTTTGCGCCATACATCGAGGGGCTGATCCAGCGTAAGCATGAGGAAGGTTTCCTTTTTAACAGCGCAAGACATATCCTGATAAGCTTTGACCGCTTCTGTATCCGGAATGGGTATCATACTCCGGTGGTCACAAAAGAAATCTCAAGCGAATGGGGGATGCAGAGAAGCGGGGAAGGCAGAGCCTATCTCGGGAACAGGATGTCCGCCCTGCGCCAGCTGTCATTATATATGGCTTCCCTTGGGATCGACTGCTATATCCCGGCAAAGTTCTCGGCAAAAAGCAAAACATTGGCCTATGTCCTCAACGAGGATGAGGTCAGGAGTTTTTTCAGGGAACTGGACAGCTACCAGCCTGCCATCCGGGGAACCCGCTTCGAAAGGCTGGCCATGGAATACAGGGCAATCTACAGGCTTATTTTCTGCTGCGGCCTCAGGGTGTCGGAAGCAAGGCTGTTGAAACGGTCGGATGTGGACCTGTCTGCCGGGAAGGCGGAAGCCATGATAAAACAGTCAAAGGGCCGTAAGGACAGGGTGGTTTTCATAGCGGATGATGTTGCAGGCCTTTGTTCCGAATGTATAAACATCCTGCAGGAACGGTACGGTATTTACTCCGAATACCTTTTCCCGGCAGGTGATCCTGAAAAACCATTCAGGGCGGCTTCCCTGAATGCGAAATTCAAGGAGATCTGGTCACGGACACCATACGCCAGGCCCGGCTGCAGACAGCCGACGATACATTCCCTGAGACATAGTTTTGTCGTCATAAGGATGAACAAGTGGATGGAGGAAGGGAAAAACCTAAATGCGATGATGCCCTATCTGAGTGCTTACCTTGGCCATACAAGTCCGCAGGATACCTTTTATTACTACCACCAGATTGAATCCTCATTCCGGATAATAAGGAAGAAAGATATCTCTTCCGGCAGCATAATACCGGAGGTGGGCGGCTATGAGTGAGAGGAACGGTTTCCGCAATGATTTGTTTTTTTCAAGGACAAACGATTTTCTGAATATTTATCTGCCATCGCAGGCGGTAAGAAGTGCCTGCACGGTAAAAACCTATCTTGACGGTCTGACGGTTTTCCGCAGGTATGTCACGGACACAAGGAAAATATCCATGAAGAAGTTCCGTTTTTCCGACTGTACACACGATTTTCTGCTCGACTTCATGGCCCATCTCAGGGACAGGGGCTGTAAGGAAAGCACCTGCAACAACCGGCTTGCCGCTGTGAAATCCTACTTATGGTATGCGGCGGATGGGGATGTGTCTCTGCAGAGTATAGCCCTTGGCGCATCCCGGGTCCCGTTCATGAAGGAAACGAAGCCCATCAGGGAGACCATTCCGGACGGGGCATGCGCCGCAATGCTCGCAGCTCCCAACCTGCAGAAGAAAAATGGCCTGCGGGATATGGCGATCATGGTACTTCTCTATGATTCGGCAATGAGGGTATCCGAACTCCTCGGGCTGACACTGTCATCATTATATCTTGATGCGGCTATCCCCTATGTGCGTATCCATGGGAAAGGAGATAAGGAACGGATTGTATCTCTGACAGATAAAACTGTCGCGCATCTGCGGACATATCTCTCAAGGTTCCATGTTGAGGGGTGTCCGGACAAGCCGCTGTTCTACACGGTGATAAAAGGCCACCTGTCGGCTATGTCATCCGGGAATGTGGAACGGATCATCACCAAATATGCCGATCAAGTCCGGAAAGAACATCCGGAAATGCCAAGGCGGCCTGGGCCGCATATGCTGAGGCGCACGCGGGCGACAGGTCTCTATCAGGACGGCGTTGAGCTTGAACTGGTTTCAAGGATACTGGGCCACTCATCGACCCAGACAACGAGGATATATGCTACGCCATCAATGAAAATGATGCAGGAAGCGATGGGAGGGAGTATTGGAGGTATGCCTGAGGAAGAACCCCTTTGGACAGACAATGAGGACGAGCTGGCAAGGATTTGTGGTCTGAGATGAATTTTTATCCTTATCTTTTTGTGTTTAAACACCAAGGATACGGGCAGTTTCAAAAAGATGGGGATAAAAATATCTTAAGGATAAGCAAGTT
>NZ_CALPDH010000079.1:0-3393 GCF_943193215.1 Acetatifactor aquisgranensis
GGTTGGCTAGACCTTCGCAGACAGGATTTGCACCTGTTAGGTTAATTGCCCTTTGCTGGGCGCACAACTGGAAGTTAGCGATGCAATTCATACCAGACATTTATCTCATCTTTATCAGGCTTTTCAAACATTGAAAGCAACTTATTTAGCAAACCCTCATCCACATAAAAATCTGAACCGCCATTTCCTTCTTCGATTCTTTTATTGCGCTCTTCTATATTACGATTCCATGTATCATCATCAACATCAATATAATGCCATTCATAGCTTATATCACATGATTTAAAATATGCTGAAATATCGATTCTGTTTTCTTTTGTCCAAAATCCCCAATCCAATATAGCATTGGCACCTGCTTTACAGATTTCTGCGGCTTTCTTTTTTAGAAAATTATTAACACGCTGAGCAAATATATTATAAAATTCACCTTGCTCATTATTGATCAAATCATATGTCGCCTCATCTGTTGATAGAATGACTGCATTGTACTTCTCTTTGAGTGATTTTGCATAATACGATTTACCACTACAAATTTTTCCACATATCAAATATACTTTTCCCATAAATGGTCCTCGTTGAATTTTTCCTTTATGCTCTACAAATTCTGATTTATATACTTGATTATATAATATACGACTAATGTCTGCAATGTATAATTATAAGCCAGTTTTCTATGGATACACAATTCCGAAAAGGGATATATTTTTTTATCTAACAAGTCATCACAGACTTCTTTGCACAGATTATAATTTTCCTGTTGCTCTTCTGGCGCAAAATCTTCTCGGATTTCACGATAGACATCATTCAGACACAGTATTTTCATGTTTTGATTTTCTCTTTTTTATTCTCTCATCATTTGGAGTCTGCCCCTTTCACCAGATGCCAGCATATTAAGCATTGTTTCAAAACTATTCCCAAAATTTATAAGGCAATCATCATACCCTGCAAAATAATATCCCTTTTCAGATAAAAACAGTGTTAAATAATCTAACCACCATATCCTGATTCCATATAGGATGATTATAATGAATTTCCAGCCCTGCGTATTTCATCATGAATGATTCCTGGTTACTATTGTAATGATAACCATAGTTTTCATACATTTTTACTATATTTGAAATATCGACTTTTCTTTTCTCATAATAACCCGCTTGTCTTAAAAGATTATTCGCTATTTCCACTCTATTCTCCTTCCATTTCAAATTTGTATACAAGCGTTTCCAGGTGTTCTTCCCTGTCGGAATAGAAAGCATCCGTAGTGCTTGTGATGTTTCCCGCATCTTCAAATCAATTAATAAAAATCGATATTACAGTCCTCTAAACGAAACGACCGCATATCATCCAACACAATGGAATCCGTATCAATATCGATTCTGGCCACCTCTTCATTAAAAGCCTTAGCTCCCTGTTCAAATTGCCGTCGCCACCCTTCGACATCCCCCTTATAAGAAATTGCCTCAAATATGTCACCATCTGGCAAGGTAATCTTACATCCTTCAATTACAGCTCCTCCATACTGAGGAATTTGGGGCTGAACTCTAACCAACTCGTAAAAAAGATTATCGAATTTAACCTGACTTTTATTAGAAACATAACGATATTCCCGACCCTCAACAAGGTACGTACCTGGCACTCTTCTCTCCGTCGAAATTGGACCTCCAAGCAATCTCTCTAATAGTTCTTTATTCATTATTAAACCTCCCAACCAGTGTAATCAAAATCCGCCGACACGTCTTCCCCGCCGCCGGAGACTCGTTTCAGGCAGTTCAACATATCGTAAGAGTAATATACCACATTTCCCTCACTGTCTGCAAGACTGGTCGGGTCTTAACACGACTTCAATAAGTCTTTTAGCCAAGCCCAGATTCTGCCAGACAAGTGCAGCGAAAGCCGAGGAACTACATACATGAGCGCATTCTAATTTGCACAAGCAAAAAACAAGCAAAAAAATATTACAGAATGCGCATGATTATCTTGCACAAAATGCAATAATATGTTATCATGTGAAATATAGAGGTGCACAAAATGAGATTAAAAAGAGAGACCTACCTTGAACAAATCCGTCCTTATTATGATTCTGACATCATCAAGGTCATCACTGGAGTAAGAAGATGCGGAAAATCCATTCTTCTCGATACTATCAGGGATGAACTGATAGAAAAAGGAATCCCCGGCGATAACATCATCTATCTGAACCTTGAAGATATGGACTATGAATATATCGCGGACGCTTCGGATTTAAACAGAGAAATCAAAAGCCGGATTACCCATGTAGGAAAGCATTATATCTTCCTGGATGAGATTCAGCATGTGAAAAACTTCGAAAAGGCGCTGGCATCATTCCGGGCAACCCTGGATGTATCCCTGTTCGTGACGGGGAGCAATTCCACTCTATTATCAGGCGAGTTGGCGACGCTTTTGACCGGACGGACTGTGGAGTTTGAGATACTCCCCTTTTCATTCTATGAGATGAAACAATACTACGAGCTCAACCGGATGGAATGGAGCGAAGAAATGTTTTCAGGCTACCTGAAATGGGGCGGATTTCCGCTTCGGTTCGATTATAAAGATGAGACATCGGTGCACAGATATCTGTCCAATCTCTATACAAGCATCGTGAACCGGGATATTGTAGGAAAGAGCCGGAATGCGGACAAAAAGGCATTTATGGACATCTCCTTGTATATCCTTGCCAATGCCGGGAAAGAATTTTCCATTGACAATATCATTACAGCTTACAAAAAACAACAGAAAGAAATCTCCAAAAGAACGATTTACAATTATCTCGAACGCATGAAAAAAGCCTATCTCATCCATGGAGTGGGCAGATATAACATTACAGGAAAGTCTGCCCTCAGCAACCGGGAAAAACATTATGCCATCGATATGGGCTTTCGTACTATCAATACAAATACAATCAATTATGAGGATACCTTTTTCCTGGAAAACATCATTTATAATGAACTGATTACAAGAGGTTATACAGTATTTGCCGGAAAGACTTTCAAAGGGGAAATCGATTTTGTCGCTGTCAGGGACGGAAAAAAGTGCTTCATCCAGGTTGCCTATCTGCTTGCCAGTGAAGAGACTATCAAAAGGGAATTCGGCGCTTACCGTAAGATTACAGACGCATCGCCAAAATTCGTGATGTCCCTTGACAAAATCGATTTGAGCCACGATGGTATTGTGCATTTGAATATCATTGATTTCCTGCTCCGGAAAGCGGATTTGATTCTCACGTAAAGTCTTCTCACATCAGATGAATGGGTAGAAAATCGGGAATTTTTCTGATATACTGTAGGAAAGCAGCATGGAGGGAGCATTCTGGTGATATGTCAAGGGTTTTTTGAAAAAGATTTTGATATGTTTTTCGGGAAAAAGGGTAACTTTAAT
>NZ_CALPDH010000080.1:0-2914 GCF_943193215.1 Acetatifactor aquisgranensis
TTATTTTACTCTGAGGTATCTTTTTATCAACCACCTTTCTTGGAATTCCCTATGTTTGTATTATACAGGAAGCTCCTCGTTTTACTGAAAATCGGGATTGCTCCCCAGAGGAGTAATTCCGTTTTCTTTGAGCATCTCATTTATTTCTAATTTGAATTCTCAGCACAGGCTCCTAATACGCATTGATAAACGTATCCCTCCCCCTTCATTGAGTTTAATTTAAAGTCTGTTTTACCAAGAAACATTTCAGCCTCCGGCAGTGGCAGCTTTAAGCCTACGCATAACGCCAGAGCTGTCTGCATCGGCATAGGGAATAGCAAACGTCTGATTCTTATCCAAGGCACCTGCTTCAAATGAATATCCGCGAACATGCTGACCATCCACAAACGGATAGTTCCGAAATAAGCGGGATCATCCGACAGCGGAATATCTTCTATGACCTGCAACTTCATATCGCTGGCTACTGTTTCAATCGGAACCCTGATCGGTTTATCCAAAGCTTCCGGACCCCGAAATGAATCAGGGCAGGCATATCGTGGCGCACCTACATAGTGGATACACATATCCTCACGTCCTGTATGTATATTGCATTATTCAGTTTTCATATTGGCACTTAATTTCAGTTGCCCGAATATTCTTTCCTATTTACGGAAACTTCTGCTTGCGTATATACGCAGGAAAAAATCCCCTGACTCCTTAATCATAATAAGCTTGCAAAATGTCAATAGAAAAGATGAATCAAATGAAAAAAATGCTAAATTTACGCAAACATTTCGTTTAATACATCTTCCATATATATCATAAATAAATCTTTTTCTTACATACAGTTCCTGTCACAAAATTTGTTCATAAATATTGTTTTGCTAATCTCATATGCCACTGTCGCGGGAGCCTTCTTATAATCTGCCGGATTCACTTTCAATCCTGCTGCCTGCATGGCTTCCACTACCAGATTTTTCCTTTCTACGCCCTTACCACCCAACTTCTCGGCTATTCTGCAACTTGCTTTATTTGAACGGAAAGCATTCCAAACAATACACTTTATTGATTCATTTTCAAATATATCTAAAAATAATATCCTGGCAGTTTCAAATGCATACCCTTTTCTTTGATATTCCCCAAGTATTGCAATATCTACTTCCGGCATTTCCGGATTGCCATAGTCTAATTCAATATATCCAACTCCCTGCAATGACATTTTATCAGCTATCAAATATCTTGCTTTGTTGTCCTGTTTTCCATCAGCATAATTTTTAATACTATTACATTGATATTCCCAGAAATCGGGCATCATCTCATATACTTTTGAAAAAGCAGAAGCCCTTTTATATGTAGACAAATAGCATTCCACATTTGATTGATTCAGCAGACTTACAATGATTTTTTCTCCATATAATGCAAGATTATTACCTGCAATAAAGTCATTTCTTTTGTCACTCAAAAGCCTTCTCCTCATTCTATAAACTTTTCAAATTCATCGTTAAAAACCGACAATCGCTTTGAGAATCCCGAAAACCCATATGGCGATATATCAGATATGCATCTTTATAACAGGCAGTACGGATAGAAACTTCTGTGATTCCCCTTTTGTGCGCCTCATCACAGACATACTCAATCAATGCCCTGCCCACGCCTTTATTTTGATAATCGGGCAAAACAGCCAAAAACTCAATGTATAATGAGCGACCACAAAACATGTCAGGTGTTTCATACACTAATACAGCACCGCAAATCGTATCATCTTCTTCTACCATAAATGCGTTATTCCTATCAACAAAAAAGGATAAATACTCATTAAAGCCTGTATAATATTTCGCAACTATACCTTCTCTATGCTCAAATGCCTTTTCGTAAAGCCGCACAATTTTATCGTAATCATCTTTTACCGCCAATCCTATCGAGTATTTCATAATTTACTGCCTTTCTGCCCACCTAATTCTATAAATCCGTTGACTTCCAGTCAATACGAAACTCCAACACATGCCCAATCAAATCAATCGGAGCAACATGAAACTCCTTTGCTAATTTTCTTAGTTTATCATCAATTAAATCTTTGTTTTCTTCTTGAAACTTACGTAAATCTTCTCCATGAATAAACATTTCGCTGATTCCGTTAGATTTCGCTCCAAGTTTTTTCATAAGATTCTGTGAAGCATAATTGTCAGAGTCAACCCTGCTTCTATATGTAGTTTTTCCTGTCAATTCCGTTAGAGCATTTAACATTACTACAAGCGCATGATATCCATATCCCCGATGCCTATATTTCTTTAAAAGTTCTATTACTAATTCCCAATTCTCGGCACTCAAATTTTTTATTCCACAATAACCCACATATTCTCCCGTTACCTTGTCAAAAATAGAAAAGTTCGCGGCTGTATCAAATAAAAATGATTCCCATAAATCCTTTTTAAAAGCATCTTCCTTAAAAGCACTTTTCATAATAGCGCATTCGTAGGATACTTTCATATAATCTTCATAATCCTCATCTGATATAGTCCTTAATATAACCATATCATTTTCAGCGAGAAGCTGACCTCGCCTTGGCAATGTACTTTTATCAAAATTCAGATTTTCAGTTTTCTCTTTTGGCTCATCAAATTGTACCCTTATTTTTTCAACTTCCAATGACAACAAATTGATTACGGCATCTGATTCCAAAATTAATCCATCTTCTTTTAAAGAAATCGCTTTTTCTAATTGCTCTAAGATACTATCGCACATTTCATGTGTTTTTAACTGACTGATTGTACATCTCCTAGATGTCAAATCCTTTTCTTCCGGCATATTATGCTCCTATCATTATTAAAAGTATTCACTAATATTCATCTTATATTAAATAAAACTTTCCCAATCTGCTGTACTATAGAAATTGCTTTTTGAACCATTAAAACTGCTGATTTCCATCTTGCGGACT
>NZ_CALPDH010000081.1:0-2896 GCF_943193215.1 Acetatifactor aquisgranensis
TTATCCGCCATCTATATCACAAAAAGAATAAGTCTATAGCCTGTTTTGATTGGCTATAAACTTATTATACGAGGTGTAAAGGAAATGCAGAAAGCCGAAGGATTTTGTGTGGATGAAAGCGGATGGATATACTGTCCTTTTTGTAAATGCAGGACACGTACCAAGATTCGGGCGGATACTTCACTAAAAAACTTTCCAGTATTTTGTCCGAAGTGCAGGCAGGAATGTTTGATAGATGTTGAGGATATGAAAATACGATTATCAGCAGTGCCAGACGCTAAGACGCAGAGCCGATAATTTGTTTGTGGATTCCACATGACAGATTATGGGCTTATTTTTTTGAATATAGGTTAGTGAATTCTAACCAGGGATAGGAGGGATTTTATGAATCAGTCACAAGGCGGTAATCCATTTGGCAGACTTATAGAATTTGCAAAACCGCATAAGGCTGGCTATATCGTTTCCGTTGTCCTTGCCGTAATGGGGGTTGCTTTTGGCATCATTCCATATTTTGCGACAGCGAGAATGACGATTGCACTGCTCTCCGGGAATCGGGATTTATCATTTTATATGAGGTGGTGTTTGATTTCCGGCGGCTGCTTTGCCTTAAAAGCAATATTGATGGGGATATCTACAAGGGCATCCCATGAAGCAACCTTTGAAGTAATGTCAGAGGCAAGACGTAAAATTGCTTCAAAACTTACCAGAGTACCTATGGGCTACATTCTTAATACTCCATCGGGGCAGCTAAAAAACGGTATGGTGGAGCGCATTGAACAATTAGAGGTTCCCCTTGCCCATGTAATTCCGGAAATGACTTCTAATCTTCTTGTACCGATTGCGATTATCGTTTATCTGTTCATTCTGGATTGGAGAATGGCTTTGGTATCGCTGATTACAATTCCGGTTGGGATGATGTGCTATATGGGGATGATGAAGGAATATCCGAAGAAGTATGGCGAGGTTGTAAAAGCGGGAAATCATATGAGCGCCACAACGGTAGAATATATCGGCGGCATTGAAGTCATTAAGGCATTTAATCAAGCGGATAATTCCTATCGAAAATTTACAGATGCCGTCCATGCAAACGCAAATCTGATTTTAGACTGGATGAAGGCCACGCAAAAATATTCGGCTATTATGATGAGCGTATGGCCTGCGGCGTTAATTAGTGTACTTCCGGCTGGCTGTCTGTTTTATATGAACGGTTCCTTGTCGGCCGCAACTTTTATTACGGTAACTGTCCTGTCGTTGGGTATTGCAGGCCCGCTTGTGGCGGCTATGTTCTTTACCGATGATATTGCGAAAATAGGAACAGTTATGGGAGAAATTGACGTGATATTAAATCAGCCGGAGCTTGTCCGCCCAAAGGGAAAAAGCGATTTGCCAAATCTTGACATTTTTCTGGAAAACGTGCATTTTGAATATGAGGAAAAAGAGGTTTTGAAAGGAATTGACCTGGCGATTCCGCAAGGGAAGATTACAGCTTTTGTCGGGCCGTCCGGCAGCGGAAAATCTACGATTGCAAAACTGATTGCATCCTTTTGGGATGTGACAGGGGGAGATCATAGTTTGCGCCATCGATGCTGTCAAAGCCGTTTGTGGGTCTGTAGGAAGCTTTATAGGTCCGGTTGAGCCGTTCAATCATCTGTTTGAAGGGGCGGAACTCTTTTGACACCTCATCGCCGTTGGCAAGTCCGATGACCTGGGGGATATTGAATTTGAAGCTTTCACC
Organism: Acetatifactor aquisgranensis; assembly: GCF_943193215.1. Taxonomy (NCBI): domain Bacteria; kingdom Bacillati; phylum Bacillota; class Clostridia; order Lachnospirales; family Lachnospiraceae; genus Acetatifactor; species Acetatifactor aquisgranensis. Next base: position 1,736 of record NZ_CALPDH010000081.1, read on the forward strand.
GAACTCATGGAAGAACTGCTGGGCAGCCAGAGGGTAGGCGCTGTAGCCGTCGGCAATGAAACGGAAGTTTTCCGGGAGCTGCCTGAAGTGTCGGAAGGCCATGCGCATCGCCATGATGCAGGGACCCACGCCACGGTTGTCAGAGACCTGGTATCCCAGAATGGAGCGTTTTGCGGCATCCATGATGAACCAAACGTAAGTCTTGAGACCGCGGACCTTGATATAAGTCTCGTCCGCAGTAAAAGTGCTGCCGGCGCCATAATCGAAGCTGTCTGCAAACGGCTTTATGCAGACGGCGGCGGTCCTGCAGTAGTTGGCGATCTGCTGGTGGGAGATGGTTATGCCGTAAAGGTTCTTCAATGCCTGGGAGGTCTTGCGCAGTGAGAGGCTTAAGTTCACATGCAGGGTCAGGCACAGGGACATCACATGGGAGTCGAACTTGCTGAACTTCAGGGATGAAGCATGTTTGGGAAGGGAGTCCAAGTCCATCTTAAAGAAATCCACCGTGAACTGACGGTAGATGTAGTGGAGCTTGTATTTGTTTTTGCCGCAGCTTTCATCCAGGTCCTTCTTGTGGACCTTTTTGAGGTTGTGCAGGTAATAAGGGCATTTGGGGTTCACGCATTTGTGGAGGACGAAGTGCTTCCGATCCTTTTTGGGAACCAGGGCGTTGCCGCAGTGGGGACAGCGCAGCTTCATGGAAGAGAAACGGCTGTCCTTTGGTGAGAACCTGGCATCGCATACTTTGCAGAGCACCTGCCCTTTGGAGCCATTGTTTTTGTAGAGATATGGCATAGGGGCATCACAGCGAGGACAGGAGCAGCCCTCAGGGATATCGCATTCAGAGCGGCGGTTTACGGGTCGGATCTTCTTCCCATAGCGCTTTTCGATGTAGGGGATGAACTCCTTGTAAGTCCAGCCCTGACGGAAGTCAGTGATAAGGGGCAGCTCGTCTGTCTTGAATTTCTGGTATTTTGGGGAATGGGAATCATCAAAAGCCCACTGTCTGAGTGGGATGTATCTGCAGATGAACATGATTAGCCAGCAATTTTGTTGGTAAAGGTATTGAATGAGTTGAAGTAAGTAGTGTCTGCTGATTAAGTGAAAATCCATTGATTTCACTGACTTTTACAGCATTTTATGATAAAATAAATGCAAGGT
>NZ_CALPDH010000082.1:0-2819 GCF_943193215.1 Acetatifactor aquisgranensis
GTAAACGGTGGATAGTGCGTACCTATACAAAACAGGAGCAAACCTGTATGATAAAAACAGATTTGCTCCTGTCTTATTTCACTTCTTCTTTATCAGGCTTCCGGCAGTTCGCAGGCAGGTCTGGTGACCAGGGGAGCAGGTCATCCAGAAAGCCCCTGTCAGTTTCATCCAGATGCTTTGGTATCTCAGCGAGCAGATACTCAAAGTAATCGTATGGTTTCAGATTGTTTGCTTTTGCTGTTTCCGCAATGCTGTAGATGATCGCACTGGATTTAGCACCGGCAACTGTATCGATCATGACCCAGTTCTTTTTCCCGATACAGAATCCACGGACCGACTGTTCCGCTGCATTATTATCCATCGGGACTTCCCCGTCATCCAGGAACACTTTCAGATATTTTTCCTGGCCCAGTGAATAATTGAAGCCTTCCCATGTTTTGCTTTTCTGCGGTACTTTCGGAAGATTTTCACGCACCCATGTGAAATAAGCCTCCACCAGCGGCTTGACACTTAACTGGCGGCGGTCCTGCCTTTCCTGGGCGGAAAGCTCTTTGAGCTGTTTTTCTTCCCGGTATATTGCCTGGATCATAGTCAGCGCAAGGTATGCCCGGCTGTCCTTCTGTTTTGCCTTCGGCAGCGCCTTTACTGCTTCGTCAAACCTGCGCCTCGCATGGGACCAGCAGCCGGCAATCTTTAAGTCCTCCCTTTCGTTTTCAATCGTGTGGTAGACCTGGTAGCCGTCCGTGACGCATATCCCGCTGAAATCCTTCAGAAATTCCCGGGGATGGCTGGCATTGCGCGTCCGCTGGTATTCATACAGGACAATCTGACGGTCTGTATACATCCTGCCGGTGCGGTATACCCACATATAGCTCTTACTTCCGGCAGGTCGTCCGTCCTTGTTTACCAGCACGGGCGTTTCATCCGCCTGCAGCACATGGTAGCCGTACATCTTTTCATGCAGGTAATCATAGAGGACCGCAAGGTAGCGGTCCGCACACTGGATCGTCCAGTTCGCCATGTTCTGTCTGGAAATATGCAGGCCGTAACGTTCAAACTCCTGTTCCTGCCGGTAGAGCGGCACCGCATTGACATATTTGGCATTCATCACGGCCGCTTCCAGCGAAGGGGACACAAGGCTTCCCCTTAACAGGCTTTCCGGATGCGGTGCTTTTACGATTTCATCCGTCTTTTTTCCAGCATAGACTTTTACATGGTGTTCCTCCACTTCGACTTTTGCCGGGGTAAAACCATATCTGCGGTACACTTCGTCAGGGAGCTGCTTAAAGCCCCCTTCCCCAAACCGCGCCGCCAGTTCTTCTTCTGTCATGGAGTGTTCAATCACAACTACAGGCAGACCATCCAGGTCTTCTTCCCGTTTTCCCTGTTTCTTTTTCGGTTTCCGGCGGGGGACAGTTTCCGGTTCAGCTCCGTCATCTTCTGCGGCAACAGCTTCCGATTCGTTGAAAAATACAATCTTTCCATCCACTTCCATGAAAGAAATCTGTTCATCGGACTCATGCCTCTCCGATGATCTGCCGAAGCGGTGTCTTTTTAAGTCTGCCAGCTGCTCCAATACCAGCTGGAGATTATGGTCGATATTTTCTAACTGCTCCTGCTGTGACAGAAACAGCTGGATGAGGGTTTCCTTGTCAAAGCTGTTCAGTTTTTCTTCTGTATACTTTAAAGCCATCCTGCCGCCCCCCCGGTATCCAAGTGAGTCTATTATACCAGAATCCCGCAGGATTTGCGAACAGGGACATTTCCGGCGTTCGTCATAATGCCCATGCCCCTGACCCTGCATATGCCTTTTGTCCAACGGCATTTTTACAGTGTCTTCAAATGAAACCTTTCTGTGTGCCGTCCGTTAAAACCATCTCTAAAGCGCATATACCTGATCGTATACCGCCGGAATACGCAGGCCCGGAAAGTACCGGAATGGCCTGGAAATTTCTCTGTTTTGCACAAATTCATCCCATGTATTCCGGCGGCTCCACCGGCCTGACGGACTTCTTCGGGGTGACTGTCAGCCCTTCCATCAGCCAGCGGAACTGCTGCTGTGTCAGCAGACGCACTTCCTCCGGGCTGCGGGGCCACTGGAAACGGCTTTCGGAAAGTCTCTTATATAACAGGAGCCATCCATCTTCCTCCCATACAAGTCCTTTGATGCGGTCTGACCGTCTGCCGCAGAAAAGATAAAGTGTATCCGGTACATATGGCCTGTTTCCGGTCTGTGCTTCTATAAACGCTGCAAGCCGGTCCATGCCGGAGCGCAGATCTGTATATCCGCAGACGATATACACGGCTTTAAAACAGGTGGCGTCATTAAGCATGCCGCACCGCCTTAAGCACCGATTCCAGAAGAGGCATGGACGTGGATTCCGTTACATGGATGGAGAATCCTTTTATGGAAATATCCAGTCCGGACTGTGGATTTCTATCTTCCTGCTCCTGATGTTGTAAAAGTTCAGACTGCACAGGAACCATCTGCCGGGCAGGCATTTCCTCCCGGATGGTTTCCAGGCAGGCCTCTCTTACACGGCGGAGCCGGTAATAATAATTCGCTTTTGTGATGTCGTGGCAGGCGCACCATTCGACAACGCTCATGCCGGCCGGGCGGCTCTGGCAGTCCCGGATCTGTGCAGCCCATTCCCGAAGACGGCACTGCTTAGCCACCATGGTTGTTTCTGAATACATAGACTTACCTCCTGATACCGGTATCAAAAGTTGAGACTTAACTTTTCATACCATGATAGAAATATAGTCTATTGTCACATATTTTTCCCTCACAGTCGAGGTACGCACTATCTACCGATTAC
>NZ_CALPDH010000083.1:0-2762 GCF_943193215.1 Acetatifactor aquisgranensis
GGGACCAATTATTTCTTGACAAACTGGGGGTTCCAGCGTTCTGATGTTTTGAGTACTGATTATTCGACTTTTAGGTTGTAAAGAAAAATGAGAACAAGCGCATGATATATTGATAGTAAGCAAAATAGGTGTATTATAAATCAAGGCAGATATTCTCAAAAAGCTCCAAAAAAATTTCAGTGTTTTTTCATTTTTTAACGTACTATATATGACCGGTCAATCAGTACAGGAGGTGACATTTTTGAATGATGAAAAAATAATAACAGACATCAAAAACCGAAGCGAAGTAGCAATCAACGAGATAATCACAAAGTATTCCAAATTGTTGTGGTCGGTGGCAGAGGCAGTTTTGAGCCATATCGGGTCAGTTCAAGATGTGGAGGAATGTGTTGCTGATACATTCATCTACTTATGGGAACATCCGGAAAAATTCAATCACCAGCGGGGAAAACTGAAAACCTGGCTGTCTATCGTTGCCCGCACACAGGCTGTGAACCGATATCGGGAAATAACAAAGCGCAATACACTCCCTCTGGAAGATACAGACTTTATCGACCAGCTCAGTGTTGTGGATGCTGTTCTGGAGGCGGAGACGCGCAAAGCCTTGCTCGCGGCAGTCAACGCTCTTGGTGAACCGGATCGTGAAATTTTGATTCGCCGGTATTACTATAATCAAAAGCCCAAAGAAATCGCACTGGCGCTGGATATGAGTGTGAAACAAATCGACAACCGGCTGTACCAGACAAAACGGAGATTGCGTGAGATGCTTACGCGCTCAGAAGGAGGACAATATGAGTTCTTTCAGTAAAACAAATTTGCAGAACATAAAAGATATTTTCGAGGAAAAAACCGGCGTTGAATTGGTATCCCGTCGTCGCCGTCCTATCGGAGTCTCTGTGCTTGTGGCGGCTGTGATGGTGTGTTGCCTCACAATGACTGCCTTTGCGGTCAGCCTGTTTTCTTCTTTGGACGGAGATGATTTGAGCCTTTCCGCCACCTATGAGGGGAATGGCCTCGTATCAATTCAAGTAGAAAACCGGTCAAATAAAAATCTGAGTTTCCAGCCGCAGTTGAGACTGATGCAATGGTCTACCGCCGAAGAAATCGTTCCAACCTCTGGCGAGACTGTATTCAGCGGCACTGAGTTCGGAGCGCATACCAGCGGCGTGATGACGGTGGATCTCTCCCAAGCGTACAACATGGATGTGCTGGAACAGCCGCTCACCGATGACCATTACTATTTCGTGCTGACGAACAACAATTTTGTGTTTGGACAGGACTGGATGTGTTCTGTTTCTTTTGCGGAGCCAATCAAAACGGTGGTAGAGACGCCGCTCCCCATTCCTGCTGCCGAGGCCGACAGAGAACTGGTTGCACAAATTATGGAGGAACTGCGGCCTTATTTTGAAACCTATCCCGCCAATGTCGACGAGCGGAGAGAGGCTGCGGGCAGTTACCTTCAGAAATGCCAAGAACTGTTGACCACACTGGAGCGGGATGTAGTCCCCGCAGTAGAGGCTCCCCTGGCGATTGACGGGCTAAACCCGGAGGTTATCTTTGATGAGACTGCTCCTCTGGAGACACAACACTGGCTGACCGGTCTGCACTGGCGCAGCCTTGATGGCTATGGCATCCCGGTTGGCTCTACCGAAGGTGAAAGCGCCTTGGTTTTGAGCGCGTATGTTCCCCAGCATAAAGGAGAGGTCGATGGCGGCGTAGATATCCCCCTGCTTTATTTCTTTACCTACAATGTAAAGGACATTCACAGTCCAGAGGATATTGCCTTTATCCACGGACAGCTCATGACTTTTGGTGAACTGGAGCAGTACAAAGTATATGAAGATGAGCAGTATGTCTGCTACGAGGTGACTGACCTGTTTTACACAAATCTCCGTCAGCATACGGAGAGCATGGTCAGCCAGCGGAGCGACATCTACTTTGATGAACAGGTTTGGGAGCGCGTGGAGAATATCTATAACTACTACAAGGACAGGGATGTCCTGAACAGACGTTTTTACTACAATCTTCCCACTGAATAATGACGGAATTGATACCCGGTTCCCTCGGGACGCAAGTGATAAGTGAATCAATTCTGGTGGTATATCCCCCGTCATCGCCTACTATATAAGCACAGGCGGGAGCGGGCCGTCAAGGGTGCGTAGCACCGCCGCTTGCGGCGGCTTCCCTTGACGGCCTGCCCCGGCTGTGCTACTCCTTTTCTCCTATCAATGGCAGACCGTAATATCAATCATCTGTCCAGGCTGAAAGGCAGACGGAGCAATAAGGAACCGGCGCGACAGCGGCGGTGACACAGCTAATCTCTTTGGGACATTTTGTCCCAAAGAGCCGGGTTTGGGGAGTCTTCCCAACAAGCATTTTTGACGGCCCCCGGCCAGTCAAAAATGGCAAGTGTGGCCACACTTGCATTGCTTGCCATTTTTATACCGAATTCGGTATAATAGTAGTTATACCGAAACTTCTATTATACCGAGGCTTATGGAGCAGCCTCGGTATTTCAACGATTTTTTAAGATAATTCGGTATAACATTTTCTCCAAGATCCGGCGATCTTGCTGGCGCCTCATCAGACAGATGCTCAAATTCGGTATAATACTTCTCGCACAAAAACAACGTATCCATGATAATAGACAGAGCAGACAGGATAATGTCTGACTATTATCAAACTAGGAGGCGTTTTGCCATGGAACAAAACACAGTAACCATCAACCAGCTGATTGCGCAGATATTGGATGAGATGAGGCG
>NZ_CALPDH010000084.1:0-2687 GCF_943193215.1 Acetatifactor aquisgranensis
CCTGGATGCCTATTCGTTGGACGGCCTGGAAGAACTGGTGGAGCAGATAAACCAGGTTAAGGCGTTGAACCGAAAGGCCAGGATTGCCGGGGTGCTTATCACGGACTATGAGAAGTCGGACACAAGCGAAGCGGCGGAAAGTTGGTTGAGGGCAAAGAGCGGATGCCCTGTTTTCTCACAGAAAATCAGACATTCCACAAAGGCCAAGGATGCCACGTTCTACCACCAGACACCGACACGCTACAGTGTACGCAGCGGAGCCGCCCAGGATTATAAAGCCTTTGTGGCGGAGTATGTGCAGAAATTTGGGAACCTGGAAGCAGGGGAAAGGGGTTAAGGGATGGGATTTAATATTCTGGATGTCGTGAACGCCGCAACCAGGGCGGAAGCAGGGGAAAACAAGGATTACCGGGAAATCAACCTGGACTACCGGGACATTGTTGTGACGGCGCATAATAAATACAGCATGGACGAATTGCAGGAAATAGCCACGGGAATTGAAATGGACGGGTTGCAGCAGCCCCTTGTATTGGGGCGTGTAAATGGGGAATACTGGCTTGTTTCTGGCCACCGCCGCCTGGGAGGTATAAAAATCCTTGTGGCAGAGGGGAAAGAAGAGTTTGAAACCGTCCCTTGCCGCTACAAAGATATGACGGAAATAGAATTTCGGATTGCACTTTTAATCGGCAACACGTTCAACCGCAAAATGTCGGATTATGACCTTATGACCCAGGCGGCGGACTGGAAAGAGGTATTGACCCAGGCACGGAAAGAGGGCTTGCTTGTCCTGGAAGCAGGGGAGAGGGTCCGGGATTATGTGGCGGCAGTGATGGGGGAGAGCGTGCCGAAGATAAGGACCCTTAATACCATAGACCAGAACGCCACGCCGGAAGTGAAAGAACAGTTCCAGAAAGGCAATATGGGCATCACGGCGGCCATGGAAGCATCCAGGGCAGACGAGGGAACCCAAAAAGAGATTGCAAAGGCTTCCGAGGACAAAGGCGGCATGGGGGCGGAGGAAATAAAGGCCATGGCCGAAGAGAAAAAACACCGCAAGACCAAGGAAGAGGAAACCAGGGAAGCCAATGTGTCAGATACCGACACAACCAAAGAGGAAAAGGAAAACGCCCGGAAACTTCATGCCGTAAAGATGATTGAAAAATATTATACCTGGCTGAATGAAGAGGAAACGGGCATCCTGGAAAGGATGTTGGAGGACCTAAAGCGGCGTAAACGGGAATATGCCATTGAGGAAGAATAGGAGGTTTGGAAAATGAGGATGCAGAACATGAAGAAAGGGGAAACCACGGAGCAGATGGCCCTTTTCGTGTGGGCCGGGAACAATACACACGTCTTGCCGTGCCTTTCCCTTATGTACCACGTCCCAAACGAGGGGAAGAGGACAAACGGGGCGGTATTAAAGGCCATGGGGCTGAAAAGCGGCGTGCCGGATGTGTGTCTGCCCGTGGCAAGCCATAATTTCCACGGCCTTTATCTGGAAATGAAGTATGGCCGGAACAAAGCAACGCCGGAGCAGGAAGCATTTATGGCAGGGTTGCGGCAACAGGGCTATAAGACAGCGGTATGCCATGGGGCGGAGGAAGCAAAGGCGGAAATCCTGGACTATTTGCAGGAACCTGGGAAGATGCCGCTTGCAAAGTGCATAAACGCCCCGTGGATTGACGGGAAGTGTGACGGCGTTCCAATGGGGCGTATGTTCTGCCGGGAGCATTGCCGCAAGTGTGAAAGGCACACGCCGACACGGGCGGAAAGCACCATAAACGCCAACATGGCAGCAGTAGACGAATATTTCAAGGTGCCAATAATAAAGACCATTGCAGACCTTTCCGCCGGGAAGCCGCTAAAGAACATGACGTTGGAAGATACGTTGGAAACCATAAACAAGAACCTGGCGTTCCTGGTGACTGGAAAACAGTTGACCGTGGAGCAGTCGGCGGCGGTGCTTACCGTTGCCATGGATGCCTATAACCAGGCCAAGAAAGGGGAGGATAAGGCATGAGAAAAAAGACAGACGGCGGCCATGCGATACCAGAAGAGGATTTAAGGGAAATGGAGCAGGAAGAGGGCCGGGAAATGCCGGAGGGCGTGGAGAGCCAGACGGGATATTGCCGCTTTTGCGGCCAGGGCGGCGTTGTCCATACAATGATGGGATGGGGCCAGGATGAAGTAAACGAAGCCGTGACGTGTAGGTGCCAGTGTGAGGAAGCCAAAAAGTATGCAGAAAGTAAGGAACGGGTGCAGAAAGCAAAGAGTCGTATCGAAGAACTATTCAGTAGCACGGCGGAAAAGCCCATTGACCAGAGCGTTGTAAATATCATGTTCCGGGCCGTGGATGCCATAGAGGAAAAGGCCATGAAAGGCATCACGATTGACGTAGGGCAGGGCATAAAGGCAAGGGTTTCCAAGATGGCAAAGGAAAGCATAAAGGTGGAGCGTTCCGAAGTGCAGAAAAAGACCTATGAGGAATAGGGGGGCAGAGGTTGGAAAGGATGGATGCCGATATTAAGGCAGTAGCCAGAAGTATCATACAAGGCAACGAAAAGCGGAAAAAGAGAATAAAAGCCGGAAAGGCCAGTGCCTTTGACATTATGGCCGCCGCCGTTGTGGAAGATGCCTTGTGTTCTTCTTGCCAGAATATTGAGAGCATCCAGGCCAGGCGGCAGATG
>NZ_CALPDH010000085.1:0-2634 GCF_943193215.1 Acetatifactor aquisgranensis
GTAAGTAGGTAATCATCCGTATCTGTTATTCCCTGTTTTTCTTTGATACAATACCATCAAAACGTTGGAGGTATTGTAATTTATGAACAAAGAGGAAAAGGCCAGGCTCTGGTCTGAACGGATTCGGGAGTTCCGATCCGGCGGACAGACCTGTCGGGACTGGTGTAGAGAACATCAGATACCTGTTTCGACAATGACCTACTGGATCCGCAGATTGAAAAAAGAGCTTTCTATATGTGTGTCTGAAAATGATCAGGAGCCCGTTTTTGCAAAGCTCCCTTCTGCATCTGAAATCGTGATGCGGGATACCGTGGATGGAACCGCAGCAGTCCGCATCCTTATTTCGGGATACATCCGGATTGAGGCGGCCCCGTCCTGTCCTCCGGAGTTATTCCAGGTGCTGATAAGGACTTTAAAAGAAAATGCTTGACCTGGCGGGCGGGACAACGGTATATCTTGCCTGCGGGGCAACGGATCTGAGGAAAAGCTGCAATGGTCTGGCGGCCGTCATCAAACTTAAATTTCAACTCGACCCATACTCGCGCTGTATGTTTGCATTCTGCAACCGCCGGCGTACCCTCATTAAGATTCTCCAATGGGACGGATCCGGATTCTGGATTCTGATGAAACGCCTTGACCGTGATGCTTTTCACTGGCCGGACACCCCGGATGAACTCCGCCAGGTGACACTGAAAGAAATGCACTGGCTGTGTGACGGGCTTTCCCTGGACCAGAAAGATGCTTTCAAGGAACACCACCCCAAAATTGTGGTGTAAAACCAGGTGTCAATTCGCAGAAAATACGAAAAGCATGCTGTCTACAAGCCATATTTCTACATGCCGCCAGCGCTTTTTTCCTCGAAAAAAAGCCGGTTTTATGGTATACTTTTTACAGACAAAGAGAACCGGGAGAGGCGCAAATGGAATCGTTTTTTTCAGAGGAACAGCTGAATAACATGAGCCGTGAAAACCTGATTGAGCTTATGAAGATCATGAAGGCCCAGGCTGTCAAAAAGGACATGGAGATCCAGCTGCTGAAGGATAAACATAAAGAGCTGGAATTCATGAATGCGCTGCTTTCCGACCGTCTGGCACTTGCACAGAGGAAACAGTTCGGTTCCTCCAGTGAAAAATATGCGGAAGGGTACGAACAGCTGGAGCTGTTCAATGAGGCAGAGACATCCGCTGACCCGGAGACAGCTGAGCCTTCATTTGAGGAAATCCATCCATCTTCGTACAAGCGGAAAAAACGCACAGGAAAGAAGGAAGAGGATCTTTCAGGCTTTGAAATCACGGAGACGGCCGAATACGCGCTGGCCGGGGAAGACCGTTACTGCCCGGATTGTGGCAAGAAGTACAAGGTTGTTACCAAAGAAACCGTAAAGCGCCTGAAGTTTGTTCCCGCAAGATTCGAGGTTGTGGAAGAAGTGACCTATGTATACAGCTGTCCGGAATGCGGTTCCATGAAGCGTCCGGAAAAGATACCGCCTCTGATTAAGGGAAGTATTGCAACACCGTCCCTGATAGCCGGAATTATGAATGCCAAGTATGTCAACGGGATGCCTCTGGCTAGACAGGAACGGGAATTCGCCCGGTATGGCCTGAACCTTTCCACAAAAACCATGGCCAACTGGATCATCAGCTGTGCGGACCGTTACCTGAAGCTGCTGTATGGCCGGATGAAAGAGGAATTCCTCAAAAGCCGGTACATCCACTGTGACGAGACGCGGATACAGGTGATTGGCGAACCGGACCAGAAGGGTTCCACCCAGAACTGGATGTGGGTATATCTTACGGATGAATACAGCGGTTCCCCGCAGATGGCGCTCTTCGATTACGAGAGGACCCGGGCGGGATACCATCCGGTGAAGTTCCTTGACGGCCGGTTTCATGGATACCTGACCTGCGACGGTTACCAGGCATACCACGGTCTGGACGATTCCATCACCGTGACCGGATGCCTTACCCATGCAAGACGCCGTTTTGATGCAGCCCTCACAGCACTGAAAAAGGATTTCACAAAGGAGCAGCTGAAAGAAACCGTTGCATACCAGGCGATGACACGGATTGGGATCCTGTACAAAGTCGAGGAGCTGATCAAAAACAAAACACCGGAAGAACGGTATGAAGAGCGACAGAAACAGTCCCGTCCCGTTGTGGACGCACTGTTTGAATGGCTGCATTCGATGGAAGATTCTGTGGACAGGTCTTCCCTTATTGGTGATGCCATTTTATATACCCTGAACCAGGAGGCATATCTGCGCCGGTATCTGGAAGACGGGCGCCTGAGCATAGACAACAACAGTGCCGAACGAGCAATCAAGAATTTCGCTGTGGGACGCCGGAACTGGCTTTTTGCAAAAAGCATTCGGGGAGCAGATGCCAGTGCCGTCGTATACAGCATCACGGAGACGGCACTCCTGAATGGTCTGAAACCGTATGTATACCTGACATACGTACTGGACCAGCTGAGACAGATGAGGCCTTTCCCGAAGCCGGAGGAGTTGGATCGGCTGCTTCCCTGGTCGGATGATCTGCCGGATGAATTCAGAACGAAAAATAAGAGATGACTTAAGCCACCTGATAAACAGGTGGCTATTTTTGAAAGTCAAGGTACGGATGATTACCTACTTAC
>NZ_CALPDH010000086.1:0-2558 GCF_943193215.1 Acetatifactor aquisgranensis
CGCAGTTCCGCCTCGCTCTCATAGCGCCGGTCATCCATGGCCTTTATCCGGATGCGTCCAGGAACGCCTATTACCAGAGGGTCACGGAAAAGCCCCTCACCCTGCCTGACGGCTCCGCGTTCCAGTACAGCCCCAAGACCCTCAGCAAATGGGTGTCCCTCTACCAGAACGGCGGCATCGACGCCCTCATGCCCCAGGAACGCTCCGATAAGGGCTCCACCCGGGTGCTCCCGGACACGGCCATCGAAGAGATCTACCGCCTCAAGGAAGCCTTCCCACGGCTGAACTCTACACAGATCCACCGGCACCTCGTTGAAGAAGCCTTCATCCCTGCCACAGTCAGCGTCTGCGCCGTCCAGCGCTTCGTCAAGAAACATGACCTGAAATCGGCACGCAACCCCGGCATGCGGGACAGGAAGGCATTTGAAGAAGACGCCTTTGGGAAGATGTGGCAGGCCGATACCTGTTACCTGCCTTATATCACGGAGCACGGCCAGCGCAGGAGGGTCTACTGCATTATGATTATTGATGACCATTCCCGTTTTCTGGTGGGCGGCGGCCTCTTCTATAACGATAATGCCTATAACTTCCAGAAGGTGCTCAAGGATGCCGTGGCAGCCCATGGAATCCCATCAAAGCTCTATGTCGATAACGGCTGCAGCTACTCGAATGAGCAGCTCTCCCTCATCTGCGGATCCATCGGAACCGTCCTTTTACATACAAAAGTACGTGACGGAGCCTCCAAGGCCAAGATCGAGCGCCAGTTCAGGACACTGAAGGAGACTTGGCTTTATACCCTGGACATGGATTCCATCACCTCCCTGGATCAGTTCAATAGGCTTCTTAAGGATTACATGCGCTCCTACAATACGTCCGTCCATTCCGGTATCGGCACCACACCCATGGAACGCTACCAGCAGACCCGTCCCGCCATCCGGAGCCCTAAGTCCAGGGAATGGCTGGAAGAGTGTTTCCTGAACCGTATTACCAGAAAGGTGAACAAGGACTCCACCGTCTCCATCGACAAGGTGCCCTATGACGTCCCCATGCAGTTCATCTCCTCAAAAGTGGAGATCCGTTTCCTGCCGGACGACATGTCCTCCGCCTTCATCCTTTGTGAAGGGGAGCATTACCCCATCCGGCCTACGGATAAGAACGGGAACTGCAGGACGAAACGCAACAACACGCCGTCCATCGATTATTCAAGGATCGGGGGTGAGGGCTGATGTTCCGTTCCTACTATGGGCTTTCCTTCAACCCTTTCGACAAGCAGAACGCCAGGGAAAAGGACCGGTTCCTCTCAAAGGACATCTCGGAGATGACGTCCCGCCTGGACTACTTAAAGGACACAAGAGGCATAGGGCTCTTTACCGCACGCCCCGGCATGGGCAAGTCCTTCGCCCTGCGCTGCTTTGCAAAGAGCCTCAACCCAAACCTCTACCACATGGAGTACATCTGCCTCTCCACCGTCAGCGTCATGGAGTTCTACCGCCAGCTCTGCTCTGTCCTGGGGGTAGAGCCGAGGGGCGGCAAGCCCGGCATGTTCCGTGCCGTGCAGGAGCAGATCCTCTACCTTTACAGGGACAAGAAGCAGCCCCTCCTCCTGGCAGTCGATGAGGCACAGTACCTCTCCACCGGCATCCTGGAGGATATCAAGATGCTCATGAACTACGGGTATGACTCCCTGAACTGCTTCACGCTCATCCTCTGCGGGGAGCCCCACCTGAACAGCACCCTGAAGAAGCCCGTCCATGAGGCCCTGCGCCAGAGGATCACAGTGCACTACAACTTTTCCGGGCTCTCAGACTCCGAAGTGGCGCAGTACGTCCTCCACAAGGTTGCCTGTGCCGGAGGGGCCGCCTCCATCATCGACCAGGCCGCGCTTTCCGCCGTCCACAGCCACTCCCAGGGGAGCCCCCGCCTGGTGGACAACCTGATGACCGACGCACTGACACTGGGGGCGCAGATGGAGAAGAAGGTCATTGATACGGATGTCATCCTGGCCTCCGTCAGCAGCCAGAATCTCGGATAGGAGGCATGGAACATGAATTATACCTGTATCCTGAAAAACGGCTCCCGCAGGGAGACCTGGACGGGGCAGATCATCCTGCTGAGCATGGGGAACGGATGGTATGAAGCTGAGATCAATGGGCGGGGGACTTACTTCCACATCCTCGCCGGGCGGCATAAATATGGGAACTACCTGTGCATCCCTAACCATGATGTAGGGTGCGAGCTCTCCGATTTCTCCGATATCTTTTGGAATGAAGAAAGGATCGGCTCCCTGATGCGGAAGGTGGATGCGGTGACTGTCGCCACCGGCCTGATCCATCTGCCCGCCCTGGCTGCCGGACAGCTGAAGAACTGAATGCTTCATAGGGCTGTGGGTCTCTTGATGGAATCCATGGCCTTTTATATTTCAGGAAGGAATTCATGCTCTGGCAGCGTGCCATATTTTCGGTAGGATTGTGCATTCACAGACAGCACTGCGCAGTCAATTGGATAAAGGTTGGAAAAATAATTCGTCATTTGCGTCTCCCTCAATTCGCCGTCCGACA
>NZ_CALPDH010000087.1:0-2122 GCF_943193215.1 Acetatifactor aquisgranensis
CAGGATAAGGGAGCTGTACCGTGCCGGGTGTTCCTGTTTGAGATATTCCCGGTGCAGCCGCCCGTAGCGTCCGATGGTGCGGTTCTCCTCCGGCAGCTTCAAGTCCGGGATGTAGTAGTCGCCTACCAACGTATAATGAAGTCCATTATTCTCATCATAAATATGTTTTTTCAATTTATCCATTTTGTTAATCTCCTCATTCTGGTTTTATGGCGGCAATGTCGGCATGACCCATGAGGTACTGTAAAGTCTTTGCATTTACTCCTGACTTTGCCATGTTACTACAATAGGTATGTCTGCATACATGCGGCGTTATCTTTGGCAGTTCTTCCCTGTATGTCCTGTTATACTTCCCCAGAGCATACTCGAACCGCTTTTCCCAATGTAATGCAAGGTACGGCATACCGTTTTTATCCAGTACCAGAAAGCCGCCTACACCATCCACCATTGGCTCCACCTTTGCTTTTCTGCGTCTGGCTATCAGCTTTTTAAAGTACTGGTAAACTTCTTCCGTCATTGGAAGATAACGCTCGCCGTATGTAGTCTTGGTGTCTGCAATCATATATTTTCCCTCTCTTGTACGCTGCAACTGTTTATCTATATGTATCTTCCGTCCTTTCATATCCACGTCTGACAGCGTCAGGCCGCAAAATTCCGATACTCTCATGCCAGTTTTAAAAAGTATATACATACCCTCATAGTACTGTCTGTAATGCTTATCATTTTTGATAAACTCCAAAAATAATCTTTCCTGTTTTGGTGTAACAGCTTCCCTTCTCACGCTGTCATTGATTAACACTGTTGCAAGTTCCCAGTCGAAAGGGTTCTTCCTGATTAAGTCATCCTCAACCGCCATACGAAAGGCAGGACGCACAACACCTCTGATACTATGGATACTGCTGTAACTTCTCTTATCCTCTGACTGTAGCTTTATCAGCCAGAGTTTGGCGTCTGACGGTTTTACCAAATCAATCCTCCGGCTGCCAAACTCTTCTTTCTTCAGTATGTTGACAACTGTTTTATATCCTGCAAGGGTGTTATGCCTTACCCCTGTTTTGATTGAAATATATCTCTCAACCAGTTCCAGTACCGTGACATCTCCACCGTGGTATGCCAGTTCTTCATTGAGGGATTTTTCAATCTCTTTTTCCAGTTCCCTCAATGCTTTGCATTCCCTTTTACCGTCCGGCAGTTTATCAGTCGGCTCCAGTTTCCAACTGTAAACATAGTGCATCTTATTGTCTCTGCCACGGTAGGCATACATAAACTTTCCATCCTGTCTCTGCTGTTCACCTGTCCTCAATATACGGCCTTTGCTGTCTCTTCTCTTATTATCTTTGCCCATAAGCTGCCTCCATATAATCAAAATTTTTTACCGCCCTCTCTTTCAAGGAAGCTTATGATACCGCTGATTCTCCAATCAGTTGTGAACTGGAAGTGAATTTTTACTAAAAATTTGAAATTGCCAATGTATATCAGCGGTTAAATTTGATTGAAATTGTAACTATTCCTCATGCAACACAATTATTCCAACAAGTCCAATTTTTGCAATTACTGGAATTTATCAGCTGCGTGTGATTCGCAACTATCATTGTACTTTTCTTTATCACTTGAATTTATTGCTGCTGTTATGCCGGCTCGGTCTGCAACCTGTGTATTTCTTCCTACATAGATATGGTTTTCTGAAATGCTCCCCCTTTACAGTCTTTTCAAAATTTCCCATTGTTCAGCATGACAGGCAGGACATACTGAAATACTGTTTTCCTAACCAGTCTGATTTCTGCTTTCATCCAATTTTTCAACACAG
The DNA here is from genome assembly GCF_943193215.1 of Acetatifactor aquisgranensis. Lineage (NCBI taxonomy): Bacteria > Bacillati > Bacillota > Clostridia > Lachnospirales > Lachnospiraceae > Acetatifactor > Acetatifactor aquisgranensis. The sequence goes on from NZ_CALPDH010000087.1 coordinate 1,808, forward strand.
CAGACTACCACCATATACTTTTTTTCTGGAAACGCTGCTTTCATACCTCAAAACAAACTTTTTACAAAAAAATATATCCCCTTCCCTTAACATGCACTTTTAAAAAAATATCCGTGACATAATTTCTGTCTGTTCCAATTTTCTGTTTTTAATATGCACTTTTAAATCTGCGTCCGTAAAAAACCGCCCACAGCCTTCAGACCGTGGGCGGTTCCCTTTCTAAAACCCTTCATCTTCCACAATGTCATTAACTTAAGGAAAAGAACAATACCGGATGTCTTTACACCCATTCATGGGATAAAGACATCCGGTATT
>NZ_CALPDH010000088.1:0-1995 GCF_943193215.1 Acetatifactor aquisgranensis
TATCCGCCATCTATATCACAAAAAGAATAAGTCTATAGCCTGTTTTGATTGGCTATAAACTTATTATACGAGGTGTTTTGATATGTTTTATCTGATGAATAAGGATGTCATTGCTGCCACTTTTGACAAAAAGGACGGCAAGTGGGGCTTATTGCACCAAAATACCGAACTTCCTCTTGGAAAATTCCAACTGAATCATTGGCTGGAAGACAGAAAGGCTTATAAGCATAACCATCACCTGAAGCAGCTTATGATAGATTGCGGATGCGAAACTGCAGAGGGGTTCATCAAAATCACCCATGCCGCGTCTATCAACGATTCCTTTTGGATGAAAGCAGAAAACGAAGAAGTCTCATGGAACGACATTTCTTTTTATAGAAATGATTTCAACGAGACCATTTCCAAGCTGGCATTTGAGGGGCTTGGATTATATGGGCTGCAAATGAGCAGTACCTCACCAGAGCTGACGACCGACGGTTCTTTCCGCAAATGCTGGAAAAAGGAAAACGGAGAGATCCATCTCTACAAAAGAGGGATTTCGGGACCACATAATGCCGGATTGGAGCCTTATTGCGAGGCGCTGGCCTCTGAGATAATCCATAAAGCTGATCCGACAAGCGTCCAATATTCTGTCCTGAAGCTGCACGGGGAAATAGCGACAAAATGCAAAGCTTTCACAAATGAGAAGATTGGCCTTGTCCCGCTGAGAAAACTGGTAGATCCTGGCATTACTTTGGATGAGCTCCTGAATTTTTTCGATAGTCTCGACTGCAGAGAACAGTTCCAGAGGATGCTTGTCTTAGACGCAGTGACATTTAATGTGGACAGACATCTCGGAAACATTGGTTTGCTTGTAGTCAATGATACCCAAAAGCCCCTTAGGATTGCCCCTAACTTCGATTTTAATCTGTCCATGCTCCCCTATGTGACAAAGGAAGAGTTTGAACAGATAGGGACTAAGCTCCTGGATTATGGGCCGGCAATCGGAAACGACTTCACAAGAATCGGACAGGAAATGCTGACATCAGAAATCAGAAGAGAATTGATCGATCTGCAGGGATTTCAATTCACTTTCAGGGGCAACAGGGACTTTGAGCCATCAAGAGTGCGGATTCTGGAAACGATGGTAGACAAACAGATTCAGGCAATATTGAAAGGCGATACCCTCTATACCAAAGATGTGTTCGTGCCCGCAAAAATCGCACAGGAGCCTCCGACGTTTGACAATAAGGATGAGTTAAAAACCGCCTCTGCCCTGGCTGCCAAGTTGAGGGAAACGAATTTCTTTTCCTCTGTCATGGAAGAAATCCAGGAGGATAACCATGTGTGTGTCATCGCAAGACTGCGAAAGATAGGAAAAAATGTTGAAAAATAGGGGATTTGAGGGAATGAGGGAGATTTTTCACCTTGAAACTACCTTTTTCGGTTTTTGTGGTGGAAAGTCAGGGAAAATCAGTGTGGGAGATGGGGAAAATCATTGTCTGCGGATGATGATTTTTCTATTGATGTGATTCTGATATTTATAGACAGGACGTTGAATTTGGCATTGTGGGGAGGAGTAATCAAATAAAAAAATTACGCAAGGGGGATATACATAATGTCTGGAAATGGTAGTGTATACAATTCCGTATATCGAACGTATATTACGAGAGGGGATGCCTTTGGTTATCGAGAAGGTAATGAGAGTAGTTACCAAAGAGACAGGGAGTTTGATTTGTTAAATGAGGATTCGCATAATTCGTATGAGTGGTTTGAAGTGGAACCGGAACCGTTAACGGATGAAGAGATAGAAAAGCACTTTGAAGAGGAACATAAGAAAAAGCAAAATGTCAGGAGAGACAGAAAAGGACGTTTGGAGAAAGGCTCAATGATTGCGAAAAAAAGGAGCTGTGATGAGGAAGAAATTTTGGCACTTTATAAAGGAGCTTCCTGTATAATACAAACATAGGGAATTCCAAGAAAGGTGGTTGATAAAAAGATACCTCAGAGTAAAAT
>NZ_CALPDH010000089.1:0-1972 GCF_943193215.1 Acetatifactor aquisgranensis
GCCCTCTTTCTATGAAGCCAAGGACGATATGGGCAAGGTTTCCAAAGTAATCATCACGGAAGAGGAAGCAACCCTTAAATCCGGGATTATGACCTGGTGCGGAACCACCTTACAGAAGTTATGCCAGACGGCAAGGGTCACGGAGGACAAGGCCAGGAAGAAACGCATTGTGAAGATTGGAGGAATCGGCAATGCGGACGGAAAGAAGTATGTTCTCCATTTTGTGCATAAAGACCCGGTGGACGGGGACGTGAGGGTAACAATCGTTGGAAACAACCAGGCCGGATTTACCATTGCCTTTGCCAAGGACAGCGAAACCGTCATTGATGCGGAGTTCAAGGCACAGCCCATGGACAAGGAGGGCACGCTTATTCTGTATGAAGAGGATATGGACGTTACAGAGGAAGCGGCAGGACCGGAAAGCGGAGGGGGACAAGGCACAGAAGAGGAACCCGGCGGCGGAGCATAAGACCGTAAGAGCGGCCAGGGAGAAGCCCCCAGGCCGCTTATTCCATGAAAGGAGAATGAGGGCATGGCAGTAAAGGAATTTAATTGCAACAAGCTGAAAAGGACGTTCTGGCCGTTCACGCTGAAAGATAAGACGGACAAGGACGGGAACGTGGTGGAAAAAGGAAAGAAAATCATTGTGAGGATGCCGCAGAAACAAGTCTTTGAAGCCATTAAGGAAATCCAGGGCATGGAAGAGGAAAACGCCACAGTGGAGGACACAGAAGCCATTTACAGACTGTTGGCGGCGGTCCTTAACAATAATATGGCAAAGGTGAGGGTCACGGAAAAGGACCTGGAGGATTACGACATTGAAGAGTGTACGGCAATCCTGGAAGCCTATATGGAGTTTGTGGACGAACTGAAAATGAACCCAAACTAACCATTCCCTTTTATCCACGCCAGGATAAAGGGGAAGAGATACCGTACACATTGCTTACACGCCCGGAAAAACTGGTGATGGACTATTGCCATGTGGATATATACACGGTCCAGGAAATGGAGATTGACACCTATCTTTTCTTTATGCGTGAAGCAATGATATTTGAAAATTCCAGGACAGAAGAGGGCCGGGAATATCTGAAAAACTGTTGGCGTATGGAGCAGACCAAGCCGGACCGTGAGGGCTTGCGGAAGAATTTCAAGAGGAAAGGGGGCTGATGCTATGGCGAGGAAAGGCGGAAACAACATACAAGGCATAACAATCGAGATTGGCGGAGATGCGACAAAACTTGAAAAGGCCCTTTCCGGCGTAGAGGGGAAAGTAAAAAGCACCCAGGCAGAACTAAAAGAAGTGGAAAAGCTGTTGAAACTGGACCCCAAAAACACGGAAGCCCTGGCACAAAAGCAGCAACTTCTTTCCAAGGCCATAAGTGAAACAAAGGAAAAACTGGACGTTCTGAAAACGGCGGAAGCCCAGGTGGAAGAACAGTTTAAAAGGGGCGAGGTTTCGGAGGAACAATACCGTGCCTTAAAACGTGAGATTGAAGCAACCGAACAATCATTGAAAAGGTTGGAAGAGGAAGCCAGGCAGAGCAATATCACCCTGGAAAAGGTGGGGAACGCCTTTGGGAAGATTGGGGAAACGTCAACCAACCTGGGCAAAAAAATGTTGCCCGTCACCACGGCCATTACGGGGGCAGGGGTGGCAGCCGGAACCATGGCAAGCAGTTTTGAAGATGCCATGGCAAAGGTTTCCACCATTGCGGATGAAACGGAAGTCCCCATAGAGGATTTGGAAGCGGCAATCTTGAATCTGTCGGATGAAACGGGGATAGCCGCCACGGACATTGCGGACAATGTTTACAACGCCATTTCTGCCGGGCAGTCCACCGGGGATGCCGTCAATTTCGTTTCCAATGCCACGAAACTTGCCAAAGCCGGATTTGCCGAAAGTGGGGATGCCCTGGACATCCTCACCACGATTATGAACGCATACGGGATGGAAGCGGAAAAGGTGACGGAC
>NZ_CALPDH010000090.1:0-1928 GCF_943193215.1 Acetatifactor aquisgranensis
CCCTAAAGTCGGATTATAAGTACTCAAAACGATAAAAACCAATATGCCGGCATCAAGAAACCTTGATTTTATCAGCATTTCCACTTGAAATTTAATTGAGTATGTATTATAATTTATATATACTCAACACGGAGGTGCTGTCATGCCGAAAAAATCATCCTGCGAGATTAAGACCAGGACAATCCACCAGCCCCAAAAGAACGGTGATATCTATGTTATCGAGAGGCAGACCCGCTATGACCCTGCCAAAAAATACAACGTGGTCATATCGAGCCGAATCATCGGGAAAATCCCAAAAGGGCAGGAAACCATGGTAGCAACCCGTCCTAAACGCAGCAGCAGGGAAAAAGTGTCAAATCCGGCCGTGTCTCCATATGCCGTTTCAGCATCCCGGAAGAAAGTCGGCATGATGGACATCATAGACCATATCGGGAAGATATCCGGGATAGATGAAGCGGTCTATGGCAACACTGACCCCGGTACTGCCCAGAAGATACTCTCCCTTGCACGGTACCTGCTTGCGACAAACGGCCAGACCCTGCCTGGGATCACGGCCTGGCAGTACATGCATCCGCTGCCTTATGAAGACGGCATCTCTGAAGACACCTACCACGAGCTCTTCGGACAGGTCGGACGTGACGAGACGCTCATGCAGAACTTTTTCGCGTCACGCCTTAAGGATTTGGGCGACAGGGCCCTGCTTGCATACGACTCCACCACGATCTCGACCTGTTCAAGCCAGATTCCGGAAGCCAGGTATGGCTTCAATAAAGCACACGACGGCAGGGAGACCGTCAAGCTGCTCGCCCTTTATTCTGTCGGGACAAGGCAGCCTGTCGCATTCACGAAGCAGCCCGGCAACCAGCCCGATGTCATCACGGTAGAGAATGCGCTGAAGCAGCTCTCGGCCATCGGCATAGACAAGGCCGAGATCATAACGGATAATGGCTACTACTCTGAGAAGAACCTCGCGGAGCTGCTCCATGCGCATTTCGGCTTCATCACGCTGATCAAGACCAGCATCAAGTGGGTCAGGAAAGAGCTGGATGCCCATCTGGACGATTTCCGCAGCACCAGCAGCGCATGTCCGTTCGATACAGACACCCATTGCGTGACCATCATGCGCATGCAGGAGTTCTCCAGGCCACGCAGATATGCAAGCCAGAAGAAGGGTCTGCAGCCAGGTGATGAGGACAGGTTCAGCCGCAGGGTCTACCTGCACCTGTATTTCAACCCGATGAGGCGGGTGGAACAGGATTCCTTATTTGACAAGGACCTCTTTGAACTGAAGAACCTTATTGAAACCGGTTCCACCGAGGAGGAACTGTCGGAAAGCGCCATTGAAAAGGTGCATAGATACCTGCTTGTCCGTCATCATGGGCAGAGATGCACGGTTGCCTTCAATGAGAGGGCAATAGCAGCGAAAAAGAAATACCATGGGTATTTTGCCCTGGTCTCCAACTGCGAGAAGGATGCGCCCGAATGCCTCCGCAAATACCGCGCCAGGGAGACCATAGAATTCTTCTTTGAGTCCGGCAAGCAGCGGGCGGACGGCTCCCGGACCAGGGTATGGTCAAGCGAAAGCCTTATGGGGAGGATGTTCGTCCAGTTCGTTGCATTATGTTATTATGAATACCTGAGCGAACAGATCCGCCAGCTGAAGCTGTCGCTTGGCAGGGAGAATGGGGATCCTGCCCATGACAACAAGGATACCCTGGACCGAGAGGACAGGCTAAAATCGTGGCTCAAGAATACACCCATCTATCTGGTCCTACAGTGGTTTGATGCAGTAGAAGAAGTCAAGGTTTCAACAAAGCTGCTGTCAAAAAGATGGACAACCGAGATCACGGGGCGGGACCAATTATTTCTTGACAAACTGGGGGTTCCAGCGTTCTGATGTTTTGAGTACTGATTATTCGACTTTTAGG
>NZ_CALPDH010000091.1:0-1903 GCF_943193215.1 Acetatifactor aquisgranensis
ACCTCGTATAATAAGTTTATAGCCAATCAAAACAGGCTATAGACTTATTCTTTTTGTGATATAGATGGCGGATAATTCAGAAGGAGCCTCCTCCCTATCCCGTCCCATCTATACAGCCAACAGTTACTTTGATAACCCTTTCTTATTGATATAGGTGAAGGCAGTCAGGAGGATTCCCCTCCCACCCTTTCATCACCTGTACAACCCAGTTCCATAATCGTTTATCCTGTGGTATGATATCAGTCAGAGTCTGATGTCCGAGGGCACTGCTTTTACACCTTTCAGCCGGTTGATCCGCGTCTGCTTTATGGAGCATGCAGCCCGGCGTGTATGGCATATTCTGCTTACTCAGAAGTTGCGTCCCCTGTCGTAGCACCAGCAAAGATTGCTGGCAGGGTGCATGCTTATTGCGCGAGGTTTCAGTCACCTTACACAGCCCGGGATAAGCCTTCTGCTTCAGGTTCCACAAATCCAGATCGGAAAGGATGGTGATATTATGTTAAAGATCAACTTTATGTCCACTCTGTTTGTCGGTATTGATGTAAGTTCCAAATCCAATGTCGTCTATGCCATGGATTTCCATAAGAACAGGTACATCTCATCCGCCTTCTCCAATAACCAGCCCGGGGCTGAGGAGCTGGCGGACATCATCCTGGGCTGTCTGAAGAAGCACCCGGACCTGACAACTGTTGTGGCCGCTTTGGAATCTACTTCCGTTTACAGCATCCATATAGCAAACTTCCTCTCCACCTGTGAAGCCCTGATGCCGTATAAGCCCTATGTCTTCTGTCTGAATCCTAAGATGACCGCCAATTACCGCAAGGCCTTCATCGGCATGTCCAAGACAGACCCGCTGGATGCCTTCATCATTTCGGACTTCGCACGGGCAGGGTGCATCGAATGCGAACCATGGCGCGGGAGCCAGTACCTCGCCCTGAAGCGCCTTACAAGGCACCGCCTGCACCTGGCCGAGTGCATCACCCGGGAAAAGACCTACATGGTCTCCAACCTGTACCTGAAGTTCAGCGAGCTGCAGCTCCTCCAGGATGACGAACAGCCTTTCAGCAATCTCTACGGCGCGACTGCATCCGCCCTGCTGACAGAATACATGTCGGTCCAGGACATCATCGATGCGCCGGAGGAAGAGCTCCTGCGGTTCCTGGCCGAAAAGAGCCGCAGCCGCATCCCTGACCTGTCCAGGACATCGGAGCTGCTGAAAAAAGCTGCACGCGACTCCTACCGCCTTGACAAGTGCATGTATGAGCCTATCAACGTCTCCCTGGCAAGCTCGTTCAACTGCATCGAGGCCTACCGGAAAGAAATCAAGGCCATCGACAAGGCCATTTTGAAAGCTATACAGGGCATGTCGCCCAATGCGTTGACAATCCTGCAGTCAATCCCGGGAATCGGGCCTGTATGGGCTGCGGGGATGATCGCGGAGATCGGCAACATTGCCGCTTTCCACTCATCTGATGCATTGGCTAAATACGCCGGCCTTACATGGCGCAGGAACGATTCCGGTGACTTTGAGGCAGAGGACACACCTATCACCAAAGCGGGCAACACCTATCTGCGTTACTATCTCGGTGAGGCAGCCAACAGTGTCAGGCGGCATATCCCTGAATATCGGGACTACTATGCCAGGAAATATGCTGAGGTCCCTAAACATCAGCATAAGAGAGCACTCGCGCTTACATCTCGTAAACTCGTACGACTCGTTTTTGGATTGCTGGCCAAAAACCAACTGTACACCGGCGAACTATTGGACGCCGAACTGAATCGCAATCCGAACTGACATTCGGTTTTAGATAAATGCCGCCGAAGGTCTATTAAAGTTACCCTTTTTCCCGAAAAACATATCAAAATCTTTTTCAAAAAACCCTTGACATATCACCAGAATGCT
>NZ_CALPDH010000092.1:0-1828 GCF_943193215.1 Acetatifactor aquisgranensis
AGTCCAGCTAAGAAATGTCAATAGGTAAAACGAAAAATGTTTAAAAAGTTTTTTTCAAGCAGTTGATGTAAAAAAGGGTAACTTTAATAAGCCCACCCCTGTGGAAATTTTCAAAATTCATAAGAACTTGTTAAGCAGCACACGGTGCCTTGTCAGGATGAAGTGCCAGATACCGTTCACAGTGTTCCTGGGGAGTGATGACCTCAAACGGCTTATTGTCCCGGAGCATCGCAAAGATGATGTTGCAGATCTTATGCATCACAGCCCCGACAGCGACGTTCTTCTTCTTGGCTTTGCACTTGTCGGCATAATAGCTGTGGATGACTGGGTTTACAGGCATCCCGTTGCCCTTGTCCACCTTAAGGTTATTGAGCGCCACCATATGCAGGATGCGCCTGGCAAGGCTGGAGCCCCTTTTTGACATATGTACCTTGTCCCCGTTGAACTTTCCAGACTGTCTTACGGCAGGGTCCAGTCCGAAGTAGGCATACAGCTTCTTTGGGGAGGGGAACAGGTCAAAAGCCCCCATTTCTGCGACAAGGACCACTGCGCTCATGAAGCCCACACCACGCAGCGACTGGAGAAGCTGGATGCGGTCATAGACCGGATTGCCTTTCAGACGATCCACAGAAGCCAGAATCGCTTCCAGGATTGTGTCAAGGCGTTTCTGATACTCCCGGTAAGAGTCTATGTAGAGCCTGATGCGGACAGCATTGCTTTTGAGTGCCCGCCCAAAGATGGCAGCATCTTCTGCTGCGGCATGCAGGGCATCATACTTGGCCAGGGCATATTTTTCCCCAAAGCGGGCTGTGGAGCGGATTGTTTCCACGACCGTTTCCTTTGGGGCAGCAAGAAGATCCTCCGCAAGCGGGTAGGCCTCCAGGAGCTTTAAGGAAGTCTGGGTGGTAACCTTGCTGAAAACTTTCCGGTATGCGGGAAATGATACTTTCAGTTCCGCGGTGAGCTTCAGGACGACTGCAGACTGCAGGTCTTTGAAGTAATAGTAGTCCCGGACCAGGTTGCGCAGGTCGATGACCTCATCATCTGGAATGATGGAAACTTTCAGGGAAGCATCAAGGCCGACTTTGGCAGCTTTTTTTGAATCAAATTTATCATTATGCAGTTTCCTTACGTTCATATTTGTGCTATTCTTAGTAATGATAGGATTAATGACGGAGCAGTCAAAACCCTTATCGCGAAGGAAGCACAGGAGCGGGATGTGGTAGATCCCGGTGGACTCGAGGAAGCAGCGGCTTTTAAGAGAATACGCCTCTTGTGCTTCCTTTATTTTTGCGACGGCAAGCTCCCGGGACTGGGGATCGGAATGGATGATCTTAAAAGGTTTCCCGGCAAGGGTGCCATTTGGGAGCATGATGGACATCCATGAGAAGTCTGCCCCGACATCAAGCCCGACTGAGAGATAGGGGATGCTTTGCAGCATCTTAAGTACTTTTTGGTATTTCATGGTTTTATCCTTTCTGGCAGGTATCCATTTCCAGAAGGCGGATACACAACCTAGCGGCTTATACAGGTATAGCCTGGGGCTTCCCAACCAGCCAAAACATAAATCACCACCGAATGGACTGACAGACTTTCTAAGAGGTATCGCCAGCCGGAAGGCCGGTTCCCAAGGAGGCGTCGTCAATGATCCTGCCTCGGTGATTATACCTCTATATTTTGTCTGGTGCATTAAGGAAACCTCAGACATGGTAAAAATTTTATCAATAACCTCTGATGGAAGGGGAACCCTCCTTCAGCTATTCATCAGATATGACTTTGTAACTTATTAACTGTATAGCTCTTGTGGCTATATCATCATTATACTAGG
>NZ_CALPDH010000093.1:0-1825 GCF_943193215.1 Acetatifactor aquisgranensis
TAAGAGATGACTTAAGCCACCTGATAAACAGGTGGCTATTTTTGAAAGTCAAGGTACGGATGATTACCTACTTACGACTGAACGAGAAAGAAAAGCTTTGGAAAAATCCTGGGCGAAAATCTTCGCCGATGAGGTTTTTCCTGCGATAGATGAAGAGCGCTTTTCCGTTTTGTATAGTGATAAAGCCTCCAGACCTAATGCACCTGTAAACGTTATTATCGGTGCGCTCATCATCAAGGAACTTTTTGATTATTCTGATGATGAAATCGTTGAGAATCTGATGCTTGATCTCCACCTTCAATACGCGTTGCATACCACAAGCTTTGCAGAACAGCCGATATCAGACAAAACCCTGAGTCGTTTCCGTAAAAGATGCTATGACTATGAGACACTTCATGGTGTGGACTTGTACCACGACTGTGTAAAAGATCTCAGCGGTAAAATCGCTAAGATAATGAAACTGAATGGACGCATACGCCGTATGGATTCCATGATGATAGAAGCTAACATTCGTTTTCTGAGCCGTATGGAACTGATCTATACCTGTATATCCAAACTGGTTGTTTATCTTACAAAGAAGCAGCCAGATATGGTTCCTGAGCCGCTAAAGCATTACGCAGACCCGAATGATTATAACCGTATCTTCTATCATCAGAGAAATGATGACATGGAAGCAATTATTCAAACCTTGCTGGCAGACGGTGACTGCTTGCTGGAACTGTGCAAAACAGATTTTGAAGAAACGACAGAATACCAGCTTTTTGTCAGATGCCTTTCTGACCAGACAATTGTTGAAAATGATAAACGTCGTCTGAGGACCAGGGAAGATGGCACCATGAATTCATCGGCACTTCAAAATCCATCTGATCCGGATGCCACTTACAGAAACAAATCCGGCAAGTCATACAGAGGATATGCGGCGAACATCGAAGAAACGGTTGGCAAGAATGGCTCTGTAGTGACGGATTATCAGTTTGATAAAAACACTCATACGGACAGTCATTTCCTTCAGGAATCTCTTTCAGCAATGGAAAAGTCTGAAGAAGAAATCATTCTGGTTACAGATGGCGGTTATGATGGCCAGGACAATGTAGCTCTCGCGAAAGAAAAGAACGTGAAACTGGTAACTACCGCACTAATTGGCAAAGAAGCACCGGATGCTTTGGCTGATTTCGAATTCAATGAAGATGGAACCCGTCTTCTGAAATGTGCTGCGGGTCATGAACCGGCAAGCCAGTCTTATACCAAAACAACAAGACAATGCAGAGTCTCATTTGACCGGAATCATTGTGTCGGCTGTCCATATCAGGATCAGTGCCGCCCCAAGATTTATAAAAAAGTTGCCACTTTTATTACCTCAAAAAATGCATCCAACAGAGCAAAAAGCCAGAGAAATATGCAAAGTGAGGAATTCGGCAATTTAGCAAGGTTGAGAAATGGTGTAGAAACCATTCCGGCCAATATCCGAAAGAATTACCATCTTGACAAACTTCCAAGAGGTAAACAACGGGGTAAATTCTTTTTTGGAAGTAAAATAGCAGCCTTAAACTTCAGAAAGCTCTTTGGATTTCGAAAGGGCTTGGGGAATTATGCGCAAAATCCGATGTTGGCATAGAAATAAGCCGGAAGTACATCAACAATTCCAAGGCAATGAAGTCTTTTACAAAAAATCTACTGTAAAATATTAAATTTTCAAGGTTCTTGCAGAGTATCAAACATAGAAAACACTATGTTTTGACCCCGGCATCATGTCATTAACTTAAGGAATCTTTTACATTTGATATTGTAAAAGGTTCCTTTTTTCTGTATTTTTATTGTATAATGA
>NZ_CALPDH010000094.1:0-1769 GCF_943193215.1 Acetatifactor aquisgranensis
GATAGTATTTGACACTTGAGAATTAAATTTGACGTTTTTGTGCGGGAGACAGGAACTTTAGTTTGCTGGGCTACAACGGACGTTTCCGATATGCTGATACAGACACAGAACCTGGGCAAGACAACCGTTGCGGAACTGTCAAGCGCAATGGGAAAGGTGATACCAACGGCGAAGTCCCAGGGCGTGGAACTGGACAGCCTTTGCGGAGCCTATGCCGTGATGACCTCAAACGGAATCGCAACGGCGGAAACCACCACATATTTAAACAGTATGTTGAATGAACTGGGGAAGCAGGGCAGCACGGCGGCCAAGGCGTTTGCCGAGGGAACGTCACATATCAAGGAGGGCGGCCTTACTATGGCGGAAGCCATGGAGCAGGGGTGGAGCCTTACAGACGTTCTAAGTATCCTGGATGAACAGGCATATGCAAGCGGCACAAGCATTTCCAATATGTTTTCAAGTGCGGAAGCCGGGAAAGCGGCAAACGTGTTGTGGGACAATGCGGAAAAGCTGAATGATGCCGTGGAGCAGATGGGGAGCAGCGCAGGGGCCACGGAAACGGCCTTTGGCAAACTGGACACCACAAGCAACAAAATAAAGATTTCTGTAAATCAGTTGAAAAATACGGCCATTGATTTAGGTGGGACATTGCTTGACACGTTGCAGCCCACAATAAAGAAAGTGACCGATAAGATAAAGGAATTTTCGGACTGGTTCAAGAACCTAAACGAGAGCCAGAAACAGACCATCATAAAGATTGCCGCAGTAGTGGCGGCAATCGGACCGACCTTAATCGCCTTTGGAAAAATGTCCACCGGGATTTCAAAGATAATCGGCGTGGCCGTGAAGCTGAAAGGGGCATTGGGGGCAGGGGGCGGCATTGCCAAAGTGCTTACCATGCTTACCGGGCCGGTGGGAATCGCCATTGCCGCCATTGCCGCCCTGGCAGCAGGGTTTGTGTCACTCTATAAAACGAATGATGAATTTAGGGAAAAAGTGGACAATGCCCTGGCAAAGGTGAAGCAAGCATTTTCTGATATGTGGGTAAAGATAAAGCCCATCATAGAGCAGATAAAGCAAGCGTTTATGAAGCTGTTGGATGCGCTACAGCCAGTTTTTGAGTTCATCCTTACATATATCGGTTCCATAGTGAACGGAATCATTACCGCAGCGGAGCCTATCATGTCAGCAATTAAGAACGTGGTTGAGTTCGTGACGAATATCATCCAGGCGTTCACGGCACTTTTAAGCGGAGATTTTGAGGGATTCTTTTCACACATAAAGGATGCCTTGCAGAACGCCATTGATTTTGCAAAAAATATCATCCAGGCCGTGGTGAATTTCATTATAGGATTTTTTGAGGGATTCGGCGTTAATGTAAAGAAAATCTTTTCAGACATATGGAACGGGATTGTGTCGATTTTTAAAGGCGTGGGCCAGTGGTTCAAGGACCGTTTCACAGAAGCCTACAACAACGTGACCCGTGTATTTGCGGCCATAGGTTCCTGGTTTGGGGCACGTTGGAACGATATAAAGAACGCCCTGGCAACGGTGGCGGCGTGGTTCCTCACTATGTTCACCAATGCCTATACCAATGTGACGAATGTATTTAAGGCAATCGGTCAGTGGTTCGGTGCCAGATGGCAGGATATAAAGAACGCCCTGGCCCAGGTGGCAACATGGTTCCTTACCATGTTCACCAATGCCTACAACAACGTGACCCGTGTATTTGCGGCCATAGGTTCCTGGTTTGGGGCACGTTGGAACGA
>NZ_CALPDH010000095.1:0-1731 GCF_943193215.1 Acetatifactor aquisgranensis
CCCTAATTGTGTGCCGCACAATTTTTCCCCCATGAATGGGGGCTAGGGGGTTGAAGTGCCGAAGGCACTTTTTTATGCCCAGCGGCATCCTTGCTGATACCCCTAATCGGAGTTATAATATAACTGTAATGTGATAGGGAAGGAGGAACAATGGCACGAACAAAAAACAGAGGGTATCAGCAGCCCCTGACCCCTACCTATACGGCCCGGCGTTGGAAGATGGGCGGCTACATCCGGCTTTCCCGCGAGGACTTGCAGAAAATCAACCGGGGACTTGACGATAGCAACAGCGTGAAAAACCAGCGCGACATCCTCAACGATTTTCACAATAACCACATGGACGAGTTTGAAAGCTACACCGAGTATGTGGACGACGGCCACACGGGAACCGATACGGAGCGCGAAAGTTTCCAGCGGCTTTTAGGGGATGTAATGAGCGGGAAAATCAACTGCGTTGTGGTGAAAGACCTTTCCCGTTTCGCCCGGAATTACAGTGACGCTGGCAGTCTGATTGACAACCTTTTTGTGCAGATGGGCGTCCGCTTTATCAGCTTGGCCGAGGGCGTGGACAGCAATTTGAACCCGGACAGCGTGAACAGCATCATCGTTCCGATAACAAACGTGATGAACGACCAGTACTGTTATCAGACCTCAAAGAAAATCCGGCAGGTATTTGATTACAAGCGGCGCAACGGCCAGTACATCGGCTCTTTCGCTCCCTACGGCTACATAAAAGACCCCAAGGACAAACACCAGCTAATCGTTGACCCGGAGGCCGCTGAAATCGTCAAGAAGATTTATGAGCTATGCCTGCAAGGAACCACCAAACACGCGATTGTGCTTTATCTGAACGAGCACGGCATACCCAGCCCAACGGCCTACCGGATGGAAAAGGGCCTGCCCTATTCCCCCGCCGTGGCCGACAATCCCATGTGGGGAAACAAGATTGTCAATGACATTCTGAAAAACCCCATTTATACCGGGGATTTGGTACAAGGCCGCCGCCGGGTGAAAAGCTACAAGGTACACCAGATAGAGGCAGTGCCGGAGGAGGAATGGGTGCGCGTACCCAATACCCACGAGGCCATCATCACCCATGAAACCTTTGACCGGGTGCAGGCCCTCCTGCTCCGCGATACCCGGACAGCCCCAAAGGGCCGGGAGCTCCATTTGTTCAGCGGCTTTCTGAAATGCGCTGACTGCGGGAAATCCGTCACCCGGAGCCAGAGCGGGAAAAATATCTATTATGCCTGCTCCACCTACAAGAACCGCTCCCGGACGGCCTGCACGATGCACTCCATCAAGCACAACCGTCTGGAGGCCGCCGTCCTGTTCGCTATCCAGTATCAAGTGGGAACCGCCGTTTCCTATTCGGAAATGATAGCCCATATCAACACGGCCCCGCTGAAAAAAAGTCAATCCCACCGCCTTAACGACCAGATAGCCGCAAAGGAAAAGGAATTGACGAAAATCACCCGCTACAAGCAGTCGCTGTATCAAGACTGGAAAGACGGGGAAATCACCCAGCAGGAGTACCGGGAAATGAAATCCGATTATGAACGGCAGGCCGCCGAGCTTACGGATTTGCTGACCCGGCTGACGGCTGAACGGAAAGAGCTCTCAAACGGCGTTGACCAGCAGCATCCCGCGCTGGTATGAAGATGGGATCACTGAGGATGTATACCATAACCTTTTTGTGCGGCTGGGGACCGATGAAAGCCTGCAGCAGAG
>NZ_CALPDH010000096.1:0-1719 GCF_943193215.1 Acetatifactor aquisgranensis
CAATGTCATTAAGTTAGCACCAGCAGCATAAGGCATACTGCGGGAAAGATGGCGAAAAAGGATGCCCGGCTTCCACATAAGCTAATGTTGCCGGTCACAGACACATTTGTTGCATGCCAAATAGACAGACTTCCCATCTGCCTAAAAAAATGGTATGATGATATAGATGCTTAGGCTGCCCTATAGATAAAGTACCGTGGCTTACGGAAATGGGCTGTCTGCAGTCTTGGATATTGGCGTTCGTTCCGTATGGGGATTAGTTCTTTCTGCAGCAAAAGCATCACGTTGCACTGGTCTTTCTCCGTGGACGGACGGAGAAAGACCCTGCAAATATGGGCAGCCATGGTAAAATTCACTTTGTACTCATGTTTGGTTTCCTTCTTTTCGATGACGGCACAGCTGACCAGCATTTCCGTTATGTTGTATGCAATAAGGTTTGCCCATATTTCCTGTTTGACATACTCTGGCTTGTAAGAATGATAGTTGCTCAGACCAATCGTATATTTCAGCTTGCGGAACGAGGATTCAATCGCCCATCTCCTGTGGTAGAGGGTCTTGAGCTTTTCCGGAGGAAATTCTTGCCTTGGAAGATTCGTCACGATACATTCGCAGGAATCATCGCTGATGGGAAACCTGACGATACGGAAAGTAAGCGTGTATGTGCCAAGGGAGCCATATTCGATAAAATCAAAGGCGGATGCCCGGTCAATGAAACGTCTGTAGGTTCCCGGGGGGACAGGGATTTTCCGGGAATGGCTCCGCGTCAGTGTGACAGTCACGGCAATATCAAAGGATTGTGTTTCCGGGAATTCAAAATTTCCGACCAGGCCTTTGGAATGGATATCCTTTGTGCGAAAGAGAAAATACTGTCCCTGTTCCACCACATGGGCCATGTTGTTGTAGGAGCAGTAGCCCCTGTCGCCAATGTAGACATTCTTCCTGCCGGGGAGAGTCCCGTGCCGGTCCACGATGTCACAGAATGCGCCAAATTCGTTTTTTTCATGCACAGGCTGGAGGATGGCGTCCGTATAGATGTGTGCATCCAGGTCAAAAAAGGCATTAATATGTATGCTGTAGACGCCGCTGGCGGAGTGTCCGGGGGCGCAGAAATACTGTGGGGGAGCCAGTTTCGGGCTGCTGAAAAAAGTGGTGGTTGAGCCGTCAGCGGCCAGATAGCGGTATCCGTCGTCTGTGGCGGGGAACCCCGCCTGCCTGCTGACGGAATCGTTGAATCCCGCAAGGACAGCTTCCATCGCTTCGGGCTTGAGCTTCGCACGCTGCTGGTTCAGTGCGGGAAGGGAAGGCATTTCCTGGTTTATCCCCCAAAAGTCCAGCATCTCCACCCTGGCAGAAGAGGATCCTTTAGAGACAAGAAATGAGATAAGGGTGTCGGGTGTGATTTTCCGCTGTCGGGTAAAATCCTTTTCCGGATTAACAGCAAACTGTTCCGGATGAGCGATAACAGAATTCACGGCAGATAAAAAGGCATTTTTGATTTTGTTGTGCGGCATATGATATGTACCTCCCTGGATAAAGAATGTTGAAATGTCTTAATCCAAGGGCCGCTCTCGCTGCCTCTTAAATTCAATCAGTAGCGAGAGCGGCCGCACATTCCAGGGGATTTGTCAACCCCTTTTTTAAAAGACACAAAAAATGGTTTAGACCTCATAATAAGACTCTAACCATTTCAGACAGTTCGCTATTAACTTAATGACATTG
>NZ_CALPDH010000097.1:0-1577 GCF_943193215.1 Acetatifactor aquisgranensis
TGGCTCATTCATCTGAGATATGAAACTTAAAATTCCTTGATTTTTTAAGGAAAATCACTTGACATTATAGGGAGGAACAAAGACAGATGAAAGGTTCAGAATGCAAATTCGTTAAATATATGGAGGGCTCGGACAAGCGGTTTGTCATTTTACGCTGACGGCTTATAACTCGAAATACAGTAACAGCTCTTTCACGGAAAAGAAAACCATGCAGAACGGTTTCGATGACAGTGGTATCCGCATGAATACCTGGATTGCCAAGAAGGACAAGTGGACGCTGGCGGAGCTGGAGGAGCGCAGCGAATATCTCATGGGCCGGGCTCTGTCAATCTGGGCGGCACCTGTCACAGAATACAAGCCGAAAGAAAAGCAGCTTGATACTTATACGCTTGAGGATGAGGGCGAGCTGACCGGACGACTGATTGCGAAGTTCACCTTTAAGAACACCCGGCAGCCGGTAACGAGCTGGGTTGAGATGTTCCGGAAGGTTATTCAGATTCTGTATGCCGAGGATAAGGCCATTATCACTAAGCTGGCGATGTCGGAGGAGGAGAACATCGCTCTCCACTTCAATACAAATCAGGATGCGTTCACGAAGTCGCTTGAGATTGGCGACGGCATCTATGTATGGACAAACACCAGCACGCAGAGTAAGCTGTCTGTCCTGAGTCGTCTCTTCAAACTGTACGATGAAGATCCGGCAGACTTGGTATTTTACCTGCGTGATGAAAACGAGGCCAATGAGGACGAGCCGGGCAGCCGATATGAGCTCCGGAGGAAATACTGGACATATGCGCTGCCAGTTATTCAGAAGGTGCATGGTGGGGATGGCTCTTTCTCCTGTGTTAATCCGTCAAGGGATAACTGGATCAATGGCTTCTTTGGTATAGGCGGCTTCTATCTTTGCTGCGTAGCAAACTTTGATGCAGCGCGGGCAGAGGTCGTATTTGGCAGAGGCAATAAGCAAGAAAACAAGGCTGCCTTCGATAGCCTGTACACACATAAAGCGGAAATAGAATCAGGGCTGGGCACGACGCTCCAGTGGAACCGTGGCGAGGATATTAAATCATCCAAGGTTTTCATTCAGCTGAATAACGTCAGCATTGAGAATGAGACTGACTGGCTCCAGATGGCGAACTTCCACGCTGATTGGACAAAGAAGTTCTACGACGTGATTGTGCCGTATATCAAAGGTTAATGACGATACCTGTGGAAGTGGCGGGTTTCTTATTGAGAAAAAAGCAGCGAGGTGATATGGAGTGAATAAAGATCCATTTAAGGAATACATCAAAGAGTCTGAGCCGGACAAGCGTGACAAAGGTTATGCGTGGCATACGGCCATTGGCCTGCAGGCTGTGGACGGACTGAAGACATCAGAATATCTGGTGCAGACGGCGGAAAGGGCCGGAAATAGAGGAACTTGATGTTTTGGGGGCTTGTAAACAAAGGGAAAATATTATACACTGGTAATAGTTACCCTGACATCTTTCATCACAGCATAAGGAGCTTCCTGTATAATACAAACATAGGGAATTCCAAGAAAGGTGGTTGATAAAAAGATACCTCAGAGTAAAATA
>NZ_CALPDH010000098.1:0-1537 GCF_943193215.1 Acetatifactor aquisgranensis
GGAGCTTCCTGTATAATACAAACATAGGGAATTCCAAGAAAGGTGGTTGATAAAAAGATACCTCAGAGTAAAATAAGATTGCTGACTTTGCGGGTTAGTAAAAATCTTATTGAACAGAGAGGTATCCCAAGATGAATTGTAACACACAGAACGCAAAAATTGCATCCATAACTGAAAAAACTTTGATTGTCGGAATTGATGTGGGAAGCGGGACCCATTATGCCAGGGCATTCGACTGGCGTAACTACGAGTACACAAAGAAACCGCTGGAGTTCAGCAACACCGAAGCCGGCTTCCAGACACTAAAGGCATGGATGGAGGAGCTTGCAGAGAAGCACGGCAAGACCGCAGTGGTTCCGGGCATGGAGCCGACAGGCCACTACTGGTTCGCCCTGGGGAAGTTCCTGCAGGACAACGGAATGAAGCCGGTGCATGTGAACCCCCATCATGTGAAGAAATCCAAAGAGCTGGATGACAACAATCCCAACAAGAATGACCGGAAGGATCCCAAGACGATCGCTGCGCTTGTCAATGAGGGGAGGTTCTCTTACCCTTACATGCCGGTCGGCATCTACGCAGAGATCAGGAGCTTATCGAACCTGCGCTTCCAGACGCAGGAGGAGCTCACAAGGATCAAGAACCGCCTGTCGAGATGGTTCTCCATCTACTTTCCGGAGTACAAAGACGTCTACGGGGACCTGAAGGCGGTAAGCGGGAGGATGGTGCTGAAGGCAGCGCCGCTGCCGGAGGACATCATGAAGCTGGGGGCGGAAGGCGTGAACCGGATCTGGAGGGACGCAAAGCTGAGGGGCGCCGGGATGAAGAGGGCAAAGACCCTGGTAACGGCTGCGGAGCACAGCATAGGGAGCAAGGAAGCGCCGGAGGCGGCACGGATGGAACTGAAGAACCTGCTGGACGACATGGATGCATATGCGTCAAGACTGGAGGGGCTGCTCCGGAGGATAGAAGAAAAGCTGAAGGGGATTCCGTATATAGATAACCTGCTGGCAATCAAGGGGATCGGGATGGCAACGGTCAGCGGCTTTATAGCAGAGGTTGGGGACATAGGACGTTTCGACAGCCCCAAACAGCTACAGAAGCTGGCAGGATACGCCATCGTGGCAAACGATTCGGGCAAGCATAACGGAGAAAGCCGCATCAGCTACCGGGGACGGAAACGCCTGAGGTATGTGCTGTACGAGGCGGCGATATCGCTGGTGGGAAAGAATGCGGAGTTCCGTCAGATATACGAGCATTACCGGACGCGGAAGGAGAACCCGCTCAAAAAGATGCAGGCGGTGGTGGCGGTGGCATGTAAGGTGCTGAGGATATTCTACGCGATCCTTACCAAGGGTATCCAGTATGACCCTGATAAGCTGTTGGGCGACATCAGGAGGCCGCAGGTACAGGCGGCATAACAGCGGGAACAAGAACAGGCAATACCCTGTCACGGCTGGACTGGGCCTCCGGCAGGCACCGCCGGGAGCTGAGTCCAGCCATGACAGGAAAGGCTGGGGGACATGAGGGACAGGCTGGG
>NZ_CALPDH010000099.1:0-1471 GCF_943193215.1 Acetatifactor aquisgranensis
CCCTCAAAACCGAATACTGACTGCGGAACCCGCATCTCCCTGGTTAAGCCTGCGTCCTATTAGTATGCGTCAGCTGTGCGCATCGCTGCGCCTGCACCCCGCACCTATCTACCCCGTCGTCTCCGGGGGGACTCCTGGCCGAAGCCTCGGAGGCCTCATCTCGAGGGGGGCTTCGCGCTTAGATGCCTTCAGCGCTTATCCCTGCCGGGCTTGGCTACCCTGCCGTGGGGCTGATCCCCAACAGGTGCACCAGCGGCCCGTCCGTCCCGGTCCTCTCGTACTGGGGACGGCTCCCCTCAGGTCTCCAGCGCCTGCGCCGGATAGGGACCGAACTGTCTCACGACGTTCTGAACCCAGCTCGCGTACCGCTTTGATGGGCGAACAGCCCAACCCTTGGGACCTGCTGCGGCCCCAGGATGCGATGAGCCGACATCGAGGTGCCAAACCACCCCGTCGATGTGAACTCTTGGGGGTGATAAGCCTGTTATCCCCAGGGTAGCTTTTATCCGTTGAGCGACGGCAGTCCCACTTCCATGCCGCCGGATCACTAAGCCCAGCTTTCGCTCCTGCCCCACCCGTCGGTGTCGCAGTCAGGCCCCCTTATGCCTTTGCGCTCTCCGGATGGTTCCCGGCCATCCTGAGGGGACCTTTGGGCGCCTCCGATACCCTTTCGGAGGCGACCGCCCCAGTCAAACTCCCCGCCAGGCGGTGTCCCGCGCCCGGATCACGGGCGTCGGTTAGAGGGCCAGTGCTGCAGGGGCGGTATCCCAACGGCGGCTCCGCGGCGACTTGCGTCGCCGCCTCCCAGCCTCCCGCCTATCCTGTACGTGCAGCACCGGTCCCCAGCGTCAAGCTGGAGTGAAGCTCCATGGGGTCTTTCCGTCCTGGCGCAGGTAGCCAGCATCTTCACTGGCACTTCAATTTCACCGGGTGCATCGCCGAGACAGCGCCCAAATCATTCCGCCTTTCGTGCGGGTCGGAACTTACCCGACAAGGAATTTCGCTACCTTAGGACCGTTATAGTTACGGCCGCCGTTTACTGGGGCTTGGGCTCGCCGCTTCGCAAGGAGCCTGCGGCTCCTGCTGACGGCTCCCCTTGACCTTCCAGCACCGGGCAGGCGTCAGCCCGTATACCTCGCCTTGCGGCTTCGCACAGACCTGTGTTTTTGCTAAACAGTTGCTTGGGCCTCTTCTCTGCGGCCTCCCCTCGGAGGCGCCCCTTCTCCCGAAGTTACGGGGCCATTTTGCCGAGTTCCTTGGCGATGCTTCTCCCGCCGGCCTCGGGATCCTCTCCCTGTCCACCTGTGTCGGTCTGCGGTACGGGTGCGCATGGCGCCATAGCGGCTTTTCTCGGCACGCGGTCGGCGCGCTTCCCTACTCGTCTTTCGGTCCGCGTCGCGGCTCGGCCTCCCGGCGGGGGCTTTTCCTCCCGCCCGGCCTCCCCGCTTGCACCGGTCTCTTCGCTCCCGGC
>NZ_CALPDH010000100.1:0-1405 GCF_943193215.1 Acetatifactor aquisgranensis
GTTACCCGTGGCACGTGCGCACGGGCGTTGGCGTGTGGTGCGTGTGTGACAGTCTGTAAATCTGTTGGGGACGGGCGGAAGCCCGGCCCAGGCTTTTGAAGAGGTGGGAAAATGGCCCAGGGAAAAGAAACCGAAAACAAGCAAATGAACGGTTTCATGGAAAGCATGAAACTATTCCAAAAAGTTTATGATTTCCTGGTTTATATCTTTCCAATCTTAGGACAGCTTCCGAAGTTTGAAAAGTTCGCATTGCAGCTATACATAAAGCAGTCACTTTTTGAACTGGTAAAGAACATAATACGGTTCAGAAAGACGGGAACGAAAAGCCATATCTATGCGGCGGACGTGGAACTGGAATTTATCCGGGTGCTGATTCGGCTTGCATATGACTTGAAATATTCGGCGGTGAACAAACACCGTTATGAAGTGGCAAGCCGGAAACTGGCAGAGGTAGGGAAGATATTAGGCGGCATTATCGGAGCCGTGAAAGATGGGAAATGGAAATGATAAATAAAATTTGGGGAAACTGTTAATTCGCACCTGGCCGGGCTTGCACGCCCTCATTGGCGGCGGCAATTGGAACAACGGCGTGCGTTGCGGTTCACGGGCCGTCAATTGCAACAATTACCCGTGGAACGTGAACACGAACATTGGCGTGTGGTGCGTGTGTGACTAATCAACTTTGCAGACTTAGGGGCCTACGGGCTACTAGCAAGATTTATCAATCATTCTGATAAGTCAGACGGTTTTCCCGTTCCGGCGTTTTGTCCGGACAAAATAGAAAAGGCACCGCCTTTTGAGTAGAAGAATATTTGAAAATTGGTAGGGCAAAAATGAACACAGTTAAGGGGCTACATGAAAAAATGTATACCTTTGACAATGCCAATACATCATTCAAGAAAGCCGCAGAGAATAAGCGGTTCAATGAAGAGGTATTGGCATTTTCCATGTCAAAGGAGGATGAACTGTTTAGGGCGTGTGAGGAATTGGGAACCCTCACCTATGAGCAGGGGGACTATACCGTTTTCAAGGTATGGGAGCCAAAGGAGCGGCTTATCATGGCATTGCCGTTCTATGACAGAGTGGTGCAGCACATGATTGTGAACGCCATAGGGCCGGTATTTGAACAGAGGTTCTATACCCATTCCTATGCGTGCCGTGAGGGGAAAGGGATGCACGCCGCAAGCAACCAACTGTATCAATGGATGTATGAATTGATGACGGTTGCAGGATTGCGGCTATACGGCTTTAAAGGGGACATAAGCAAATACTTTGCATCCATTCCACATGACGAACTGAAAAAGGAAAATAGGCGGTACATAGGGGACAAGAAAGCCCTCTTCCTTATGGACAGTATCATTGACAAGAACGGGATATTGCCGGACGGCGTGGGCATCCCCGTGGG
>NZ_CALPDH010000101.1:0-1321 GCF_943193215.1 Acetatifactor aquisgranensis
GGCATAAGAGCCGCAGCATCGTGATGTCTGAGGATATGCGGGCGGTTGTGCGGTCCTATGCCGCGATGCGCGATGCTGCTTTCCCGGAAAACGGATATTTTTTTCCAAGGCCAGACGGCAGTCCGTACACTGCCGCCTGGATGGGCGGGAAGTTCAGGAAGTTTTTTGCCAGGTCAAAGAAAGATGAACCATCTGAACTGCTCCCTCCAGTAAGAGTATACGACCTCCGCCACCGGTTCGCCACAGCGAATTTAAGCCGCTGGCTGGACAGGGGCATCGACATCCATTCACGGCTCCCATACCTGCAGGCATATATGGGGCATAAGGAGCTTGCAGCCACAGCCTACTATATACATCTCCTCCCGGAGAACCTTGTAAGATCTTCAGGGATAGACTGGGACAGCATGAACAGGCTCGTGCCGGAGGTGGAACTATGGGAAAGATAAAAGATCCACAGCTGTTCCTCCTGATCAAGAACTTCCTCCTCGTATATCTGCCGGTGCAGCGGAAGCTGAGCGGGAACACAGTGACCACTTACCGCACTGTGCTGAACCAGTTCCTGGCCCATGTGGCGGGGGCCGAAGGCATACCGGTCATGGCCGTCACTTTCGATATGGTGAACGCGGGTTCCGTCAATGCCTACCTGGACTCGCTCACAGGGGACAGGGGCCTGTCGTCTTCGACCAGGAACAACCGGCTCGCGGTATTGAGGGCGTTCGTCAGCTATGCGGCAGCCTGCAGGCCGGAATATATCAGCCTGTCAGGTGAGCTCTCTGCCATCAAGGTCCGCAAGAGCGACCGCTTTGCCAAAGTGGACTACATGACAGAAAAAGCAGTGGAGGCGCTCCTGAAAGAACCGGATACCCGCACAGCCATAGGGCTGCGCGACCAGATGATCATGGTCATGCTGTATGATACAGGAGCCAGGATACAGGAGGCCCTCGGCATCAGGCTCT
Organism: Acetatifactor aquisgranensis; assembly: GCF_943193215.1. Lineage (NCBI taxonomy): Bacteria > Bacillati > Bacillota > Clostridia > Lachnospirales > Lachnospiraceae > Acetatifactor > Acetatifactor aquisgranensis. The sequence continues at coordinate 957 of NZ_CALPDH010000101.1, forward strand.
GCGACCTGCGGCTTGACAGGACGCCGACAGCACAGCTGTTTGGAAAAGGCCGGAAGATCAGGACAGTCCCCTTGATGGCGAATACAGTAGGGAAGCTGAAGAATTATATCAGCGTCTTTCACAAAAGTGGATCCATGCTTTCAGAAAAGCCGCTGTTTTATGTGGAACGGAAAGGACAGCTGCAGCCCATATGCGATGACACGGTGAGGATCCGCATCCAGAAATATGCGGATGCGGCAAGGGAGAAATGCGGGGACGTGCCAGAAACAGTATACCCCCATCTTTGGCGGCATACCCGTGCCATGCACCTGTACCAGCACGGGATGGACCTGACACTGATCTCCCAATGGCTTGGGCATGCCAGC
>NZ_CALPDH010000102.1:0-1311 GCF_943193215.1 Acetatifactor aquisgranensis
CAATGTCATTAACTTAAGGAAAAGAACAATACCGGATGTCTTTACACCCATTCATGGGATAAAGACATCCGGTATTGTTCTAGGAGTCAGTCTTACCATTTGACGGTTTTATACTGTAATTATCAGGCAAAACAATCTAATGCGCTATAACTTTGTTGTTTAATAAGCTCTTTTATGCGTGTTTGAATATTTTCCCGCAAGCTGCCCCTTTGTCCGGTGGTAATGACGGTCTGGCCTGATTGGAACCAGATTTTTGCTGATGTCTTCATAGATCTGATGGAACAGCCTGTCCTGTTTCTGCGCATCTGTTTCCAACAGGATATAAATCAGGTCATTTTTCAGTATCCCTATGCTCAACGTCCGGTTCACCATCATTTTATGCTTCCTGTGTTTTTCTTTCTCATCCAGCTCCGCTTCCGCGTCACGGATGATGTCTTCCGCAAGGTTACTGACATAGATTGTGCTGTAGATATCCTGCAGCAGCAAAACAGGCCTGGTCCCTGTGAAGTTCTCTATCTGCAGACGGTCTTTGAGCGTTTCGTATGCCGTTTCAATTCCCCATCTCATATGGTACAATTCCGCAATCCGTTGGCTGTCAAAGGTTTCCGATGGCAGATTTGTGATGAGCACTTCTTCCTTCCCTTCCGGTAACGGCACTTTGACCATGCGCAGGGTGATGTGCCCGAGTTCTTCCATCCGCTGCCCGATATCCGTTCCTTTATAATGGTTGATCCGGCTTTTGTCCAGACGGATGTCCACCCATGTGTCCGGAAAGGATAAAGAGGACTGCTCCTTTTTATAGTCACTGGATTTGAGGCGCGCAAGGAACAGAACCCCCTTCTCCATCATCCTGATAAAAGCCGCGGTGGAGGGATAGCCCCTGTCCATGACGACCAGAAACGGCTGTGACGCGCCGATTGTTTCAGATACACGGTCGATCTGTTCTTCCGCCAGCCGCATTTCATCAAACTTGCATTTACAGCAGTCGCTCTCCAGGATCATGCGGTTCATCACATCATACAGACACCCGAGCCCTATGGATGCCTGGGGCTTTGTTCCTTTTCTGCTGGATGTCCCAAATGTTTCCAGCGTTTCCCTTGTGGTTGGGATATTGATTCCTGAGCCGTCTGCCGCCAGAACCAGATATCCATGGAAGACAGAAAATCCAGGGTCTGCATAAAAGTTCCTGTTATGATGGCGGTAAAGCTCATAAAAAGCCAGCGGATTCAATTTCATTCGCTGTTTCAGATAGCCCGGCTTTGATATTTCCATTCCCGGGTGTGCGGTTTTCATATAATTGCGTAATTCCAG
>NZ_CALPDH010000104.1:0-1270 GCF_943193215.1 Acetatifactor aquisgranensis
TAGTAGTTATACCGAAACTTCTATTATACCGAGGTTTACGGAGCAGCCAAGGTATTTCAACGATTTTTTAAGATAATTCGGTATAACATTTTCTCCAAGATCCGGCAATCTTGCTGACGCCTCATCGGACAGATGCTCAAATTCGGTATAATACTTCTCGCACAAAAACAACGTATCCATGATAATAGACAGGGCAGACAGGATAATGTCTGACTATTATCAAAGGAGGCGTTTTGCCATGGAACAAAACACAGTAACCATCAACCAGCTGATTGCGCAGATATTGGATGAGATGAGGCGAATCGGTTACAGTGAGACTACGATCTGGAGGTATTATCAGCCTGCCATGGGGCAGTTCCGGAAATACTATGGGCAGACCGGACAGGCAGCATACAGCCCAGAGATCACGGATGAGTATATCAGCCTGAACAAGGAAAGGTATGAGCGCGGAGAGGTCACCTACCAGTCCTTCAAGAAAACACGGTATGTCGGCCGCAGGATGAATGAATTCTTCCTGAGTGGACAATTCCGGTACACATCGCAAAAAAGGGGGACTTCTTTTATGCTGTCGGAGGGGAATGAGCGGATCGTTGACCAGTTCCTCTGTTCGAGGTCATGCGGGGACAAATCGAGATATGATGCCGGATGGACCGTGCGGAAATATCTCCAGTACATGGAGAAGCGCGGCCATGCCTCGCTTTCAGATGTGACGCATGATGAAGTCCGGGAATTCATCTTAAAGACCGCAGCCAGCATAAAGACATCAGGCCTGCACAATGTCCTGCTCTACCTGAAGCATTTCCATATCTTCCTTAAGGATTCCGGGATACCGGCCCCGGACTGCGTAGAACTTTTTTCATACAAGGTATACAGGGGGATGCCCATCCAGAGTCACGTGACCGATGAGGAGCTGGAGCGGATCCTCGGCGTGATCGACACGGAGACAGAAACAGGGAAACGGAACCGCGCCATCATCCTTGTGGGCGCGACTACGGGCCTGCGTGCCATCGACATCATCCGCATGAAGCTGACGGACATTGACTGGAGGAAAGGCGAGATAAAGCTCGTCCAGAGCAAGACAGGCACGACAACGCACGTCCCGCTCATGAAAGAGACTGGCGAGGCCCTGAAGGACTATATCCTGAACGCCAGGCCGAAAGGGACCGGATGCGGGGAAGTGTTCCTGCGCGTTTCAGCCCCAAAGACGGAGATCCAGGACACGACCTGTATCGGCTGCATGTTCCGCTCCTATCAGGAAAAAGCCGGGATA
>NZ_CALPDH010000105.1:0-1270 GCF_943193215.1 Acetatifactor aquisgranensis
TGCAATGCGATTGAGCCTCGAAATGTTGAAGTTCAGAGGGCTGACGTCTTAACTGGTGCGGAAAGCAATATCGGGCAGTTCGTATAAGGCGAGAACTGTCCGGCACTGCGGGGTCAAAGAGCCAGTCATGCTTGACATTGTGGTTAATTGTCAACTGGGGAGAGCCTGCTGCTTCTTGGAAACAAGTACGTTTTATCAACTAGAAGATGGAGATAAGCGGATGGGTGGCAGGCAGTCGGATAGTCTCATAGTACCATGGAAGCCGGGTAATGCCGGTGGAGGGAAGGGGGCTACATGGTAACAGTCTTTCTGAGGACACATCAACCGTGCACAGGAACGGAGGTATTGATGGGAACAAAATTAGAAAGGATAGCAGAAATATCGGCGACAACGCCGAAGCCAGAGTTCACTTCTCTGTACCATCTGATAAATGCTGAAATGCTCATGCAGTGCCATAAGGAACTGGATGGGAAGAAGGCAGCAGGGATTGACAGGGTGACAAAAGCAGAGTATGAAGAACACCTGGAAGAGAACATCACAAATCTGGTGGAGCGGTTAAAGAACAAGGCATACAAGCCACTGCCGTCGCTAAGGGTGTATATACCGAAAAGCAACGGGAAGATGAGGCCGCTGGGGATTGCCTCTTACGAGGACAAGATTGTGCAGCTTGCGGTAAAGAAAATACTGGAAGCGATTTATGAACCGAGATTCCTTAACTGTATGTATGGGTTCAGACCAAACAGAGGATGCCATGATGCGATAAAGGAAGTCCACCGTCAATTACAGAACGAATGGATTAACTATGTGGTGGACGCAGACATCAGGGGATTCTTTGACCACATGAGCCATGAATGGCTTATGAAGTTTCTGGGGCTGTATATTAAGGACAGAAATCTTCTGTGGCTGATAAACAAATATCTGAAAGCCGGAGTGGTAGCAGAAGGTGTCTATGAAGCAGGCGAGGAAGGTTCAACGCAGGGAAATATCATCAGCCCGATTCTGGCAAATATCTATATGCACAATGTATTAACGCTGTGGTACAAATTTGTAGTACTGAAAGAGACAGAAGGGAAGTGCTTTCTGGCGGTGTATGCAGATGATTTTATTGCGGGATTCCAGCACAAGTCAGACGCAGAGAGATATTATACCGCACTGAAGGAAAGGCTGGGGAAATTCAATCTTGAGCTGGAGGAGAGTAAGAGCCGACTGATAGAGTTTGGAAGGTACGCGGAGAGCAACAGCAGACGCAGATATGGAAAGAAGCCGGAGA
>NZ_CALPDH010000106.1:0-1182 GCF_943193215.1 Acetatifactor aquisgranensis
CGCGCCCTCCGCATGCGTCCCCGCAGTTCTGGCCATGCGCAGTACAGGAATCTCCACCTGTCGTCCATCGGCTACGCCTCCCGGCCTCGCCTTAGGCCCCGACTCACCCAGGGCAGATCGGCTTTACCCTGGAAACCTCGGACATCCGGCCTGGGGGATTCCCACCCCCATCTCGCTACTCATTCCGGCATTCTCTCTTCCCAGCCCTCCACCGCTCCTCGCCGGTGCGGCTTCGCCGGGCTGGCAATGCTCCCCTACCACGGACGGGCATCCCCGTCCGTCCCGGGCTTCGGCGGCGCGTTTCAGCCCCGGACATTTTCGGCGCGGGGCCTCTCGGCTAGTGAGCTATTACGCACTCTTTCAATGCATGGCTGCTTCTGAGCCAACGTCCTAGCTGTCTTCGAAGCCCCACATCCTTATCCACTTAACGCGCACTTCGGGGCCTTGGCCGCGGGTCTGGGCTCTTTCCCTCTCGGCCGCCCGACTTATCTCGTGCGGCCTGACTCCTGCGGATCGCCTGCGCGGCATTCGGAGTTTGATATCCTTTGGTAGGCTTTGACGCCCCCGCGGGAATTCAGTGCTCTACCTCCGCCAGGCTGCCGCAGGGCTAGCCCTAAAGCTATTTCGGGGAGAACCAGCTATCTCCGGGTTCGATTGGAATTTCTCCCCTACCCACGCCTCATCGCCACCCTTTTCAACGGATGTGCGTCCGGCCCTCCATCGCCTTTTACGGCGGCTTCAGCCTGGACATGGGTAGATCACCCGGTTTCGGGCCTGCACGGGCAGACTGAAGCGAACTGGGTTCGCTCTGCCCTCTTCAGACTCGGTTTCCCTGCGGCTCCGCGCCTTAGGCGCTTAGCCTCGCCTGCCCGCGCAGCTCGCCGGACCGTTCTACAAAAAGTACGCGGCCACGCGCATACGGCGCTCCCGCAGCTTGTAGGCACAGGGTTTCAGGCTCTCTTTCACTCCCCTCCCGGGGTCCTTTTCACCTTTCCTTCACAGTACTCTGCTCTATCGGTCGCCAGGTAGTATTTAGCCTTGCGGGGTGGTCCCCGCATCTTCCCACAGGGTTCCACGTGCCCCGTGGTACTCTGGATCCTGCCGCGCTGCCTCGGGCTTCGCCTACGGGGCTCTCACCCTCTCCGGCCGGCCTTCCCAGGGCCGTTCCGCTGCCCTCCGCAG
>NZ_CALPDH010000107.1:0-1118 GCF_943193215.1 Acetatifactor aquisgranensis
GGTGTTAGTCAGTAAATGGGTCGGTATGTCTTTTAAGTCCGTTTAATGGACCTTAAAAAGTGCTATGTTATTCCCATATAGGGAGGGAATAACATGACCACCAAGGAACTACTTATCAGCCGCCTCAATCAACTCTCGGAGGAAGACATTGCATCCTTATTGGATGCCGCTAACTGCATGGAAGGAAAAGATACTCTGGCAGCCAGACCGGACTGCCCCTATTGCAGCTCCCATGCCGTCATCCGTTATGGACATAAATGCCGGAAACAAAGGTTCTTCTGCAAATCCTGTGGAAAGACATTTGTCCCGACCACCCATACCATCATGTCGAACTCACATTTCCCGGCAGAGGCATGGCGTGAAGTCATTAGCGACACAGTACATGGCAATGCCATTGACTACACTGCACAAAAGATTGGCTGTTCCCACCAGGCTGTCTTTGACATGAGGCACAAGGTGCTCATGGCGCTGCAGCAGCTCCCTGAGATAAGCGATGTCTGCCTTGGCGAGGTGTCCGAATTCGACGAGACCTTTGTCCTTGACTGCTATAAGGGGAAAGGAATGGACGGCTCCATTCCAAGAGGCCCGCGCAGGCATGGGGCAAAAGCCCAAAAAAGGGGCATCTCCAATGAGTACGTGTGCATCTGCACGGGCATCCAGCGCAAAGGGGATGCCATGGCCGCCACAGTCAACCGGGCAAAGCCCAGCGCGAAGGAACTGCTGGCCATATTCGAAGGCCATATCGCAGACGGAACCCTTGCCCTTTGTGATGGGCTGCGCAGCTACCATGCACTTCCGGGGATTGCGGAGTGTATTGTCAAGGACTGCAACGACCCCAGTGCGGAGGATACCTGTTTTTACAACCTGAACACCGTAAATGGGTTCCACAGCTTCATCAAGCAGCGGTATGTGTTCTACCGTGGTGTGGCAAGCAAGTATATCAACCGATATAACGCTCTCTTCTCATCTGCCTATCGAAACGTAGAGGGTATTATCAAACGGCTGATAAGTGCGGTTCTGACGGTGACAGGCATCGATTATTACCATAGCAACAGGGACGTAAGAGAATCTGGTTTACTGGCCATATAACTTTACCGACCCATTTGCTGACTAACACC
>NZ_CALPDH010000108.1:0-1114 GCF_943193215.1 Acetatifactor aquisgranensis
TTTTTACATCAACTGCTTGAAAAAAACTTTTTAAACATTTTTCGTTTTACCTATTGACATTTCTTAGCTGGACTTTTTCGAGAGGACAATCTGCTCCGCGGATGACGATTCCCCATCGCCTTTCCCTCCCCTCAGATAAGCCAGCACCCTGCAAAGGTTCAAAATGACGTACACAGGATCCTCCAGGATGTCCTCTCTGGCGTTTTCAATGTCGGCCACGATGCTGTCTATATAGTCCTCCCGTGGAACCGGGCCGAAGACCTCAGACACAGGCTTTCCATACAGCACAATCCCATATCTGCCTATAATCGTAAAATGCGCGGCCAGATCCCTGTCCACGCCTTTCATCCTGTCCACATAATCCCGGGGATTCTCCTGATACCACTGCAGATGGGCCTGAGAGAAGTGGATATCAAAAGGAGTGGGATAGACAAAGGGATTGCAGAACTGCCTTTTCACAATGCTGAGCTCAATCCCCTTTGCCGGGGCCTCCCCGTTCCATTCCGCCACATGCCGCAGAAAATCCAGCTTCACGGCATCCGTAACGTCCCGCTCCACCACAAAAATCAAATCCAGGTCGCTTTTCTGCGCCTGAAAGCAACCCATGGCCGCGGAGCCGTGGAGATAGATTCCTGTCAGATTGTCTCCGAAAATCTCCTCGCTCTTTTTGACCATGCGCCGAAGCAGGCTTTCGTAATCTTTTTCCATTCTATCTGATTCACTTTCCTTTTGCTTATCCGCCTTTTTCAAACCGATATCGCCTCTCCCGCGCCAGGATTTACACCTGCACGACGTTCTGTCAGGTATCCCTCGGCATCTTTCGCATCCCCGAATTTCATGCATCTGCAGGTCTCTTTTGTGCAAACATTATATCAGGTAAATGCCGATTTAGCAATTCTATATTTGCGCTAATCCCTTTCTTCCTTGTGCTAATATTTTTCTCCCTTTTTGAAAAAGTGTTTCCACTGCATAACATTGGTGATAAAATGCATATTTTTACATATGATACCGGATTTATACTTATCTGGCTATCCTTTAGTCGAGTAGACAAGCGGCTCACGCCGCAAGCCCCTCACAGATCCGTGCGTGCGCCTTTCACGCACACGGCTCCTCA
>NZ_CALPDH010000109.1:0-1113 GCF_943193215.1 Acetatifactor aquisgranensis
GCTGCCTCGGGCTTCGCCTACGGGGCTCTCACCCTCTCCGGCCGGCCTTCCCAGGGCCGTTCCGCTGCCCTCCGCAGTCGCTTCCGCAGTCCGAACCCCGGCGCGCACGCGCGCCGGTTTGGGCTCTTCCGGTTCCGCTCGCCGCTACTCCCGGAATCACTGTTGTTTTCTCTTCCTCCGGCTACTTAGATGTTTCAGTTCGCCGGGTTCCCTCCTCCGTGCCTATGTGTTCGGCACGGGGCGGCGGGGTCTTCCCCCGCCGGGTCTCCCCATTCAGACACCTGCGGATCGCCGGACATTTGCTCCTCCCCGCAGCTTTTCGCAGCTTGTCGCGTCTTTCATCGGCTCCTGGCGCCAAGGCATCCGCCCTGTGCCCTTCCTCGCTTAACCGTGGCACTCCTCGTGCCTCCCCCCTTCCGCGCCTAGCGTGGCGCTTCCGGGGTCGTCCCGGGCGCTCCCGCCCGGCCTCTCCGGATACCGGCCTCGCTCCGCCGCACCCGCGCGCGTCGCTCGGCCCCGCCTCCCGGCGGCACTTCTTCCTTCTCTTCTCGATGCCGGTGGGGCCTCCGCCCCACCGTATGGTTCTCTTCTTCGTCAGTATTCGGTTTTCAAGGTACAGTCTGGCGGCATGCGCCGCCGATGGGCTTAAGTGGACTCGAACCACCGACCTCACGCTTATCAGGCGTGCGCTCTAACCGGCTGAGCTATAAGCCCATGATGGAGATGGAGGGAATCGAACCCTTGACCCCCTGCTTGCAAGGCAGGTGCTCTCCCAGCTGAGCTACACCCCCGTCCGGATGCCCCCCATGGGGCCCCATAAGTCCTGTGTCTTCTTTTTCTGTTCCGGCAGCCACCTGCTCTCCCACGCCGTCCCCGGCGTAGTACCATCGGCCGCCTGCGTCTTGACCATCGTGTTCGGGATGGGTACGGGTATCTCCCGCAGGCGCATCGCCACCGGAACCTCTCCCGCCCCGGGCATCCGCCCCGGGCGCTGTCTGCCTCGGCAGACGGACAGCAATGCAGCCCCTACTCTTCCTTCCTTAGAAAGGAGGTGATCCAGCCGCACCTTCCGATACGGCTACCTTGTTACGACTTCACCCCAGTCGCCGGGCC
>NZ_CALPDH010000110.1:0-1080 GCF_943193215.1 Acetatifactor aquisgranensis
AACTCTCCGCAAGAAGCCATGCTTTATCAGCTTTCCATGGAGATTTCGGTATAATAGAAGTTTCGGTATAACCGTTTGTGCATATTATGTAAATTGCGTGTTTTAAGGCATGGCGCGGATTTTATACCTTTGGGACAAAATGTCCCAAAGCTGAGGGAATAGACAGCACTATAAAAGTATGCTATGCTTGATTTCCAAGCAAATAGATAAATTCCGAATTTGTGGAGGGACATATGTTTCTTGAAATATATAATTCATTTAGAATGGAAATGAACTCCGGCACAATTTTAGGTTACTTTTTGCAAGCTGTACCGATTACGATTGTTGTTGGGATTTTGTATGCAGTTTGCAGATTAGTATTCTTAAAGCAAAGGAACGGCAATATTGCATGGATGTCAGAAACGATGCGGTTGCTGTTTGTGTGTTATCTGACCGGATTGTGCAGCCTTGTTATCCTGCCAATAGGTTTTTGGCTGGACATTTTTGATGGTATTTTCTTCGGCTGGTGGGAAGAAATGGTGCCGCTTTTTAAGCTCGGCGAGATTAACTTGATGCCTATTATCGTGAAGTGTCTAAGTGGTGAATACTCTCTCGGCAGTTGGGTAAAGGAGATGATCATCGGCAATGTTTTGATGTTTATACCATTTGGTTTTTTCCTTCCATTTGTCACCGAAAAGCTGAACAGCAAGAATGTTTTTGCAATGGCCGCAGCAGTCCCGATTATCGTAGAACTGTTTCAGCTTATTCTCGGCAGAAGTTTCGATATTGATGACTTGATTTGTAACTTTCTCGGAATTATAATTGGCTTCTTCATTGCTGTCGGGATAAAGGCAATCAGAAGAACCACTTCAAAATAAAAACAAGTCACCCCTCTTTTCTGTCCTCTTTTCTGGTGGTATATGAGAGGGCAACACTGGGGCCGGAAATAGCCGGGACGTATTTCCTACATAGTCCCCATGAAGTTTGGGACAAAATGTCCCAAAGCTGGGGCGGTACTTTTTATCTTTATAGGAAATTGCGTCTTTTGGAGTGACAAAAAGAAACATACGTTTTGCGAACATATGTTTGACAAAAAATAAA
>NZ_CALPDH010000111.1:0-1024 GCF_943193215.1 Acetatifactor aquisgranensis
TGAACTTGTCCCGCAGGACAAAGACGGGCAGGAAGAACTTCCCTTTGCTCCTGCGGATCCTGCCGTCCGGGGTAAGGCCGCCGCCGGAGAGGATGCAGTGCATGTGGACATGGTAGAGCATCTCCTGGTTCCAGGTATGGAGCACCTGGATGATGCCGGGCCGGGCGCCCAGGTATCTCTTGTCGGCGCAGAGCTCGAGGAGCGTCTCCGCGCAGCATTTGTGGAAGAGCCCGTAAAGGTCCTTCTGGTTGGCGAAGATGAGGGGGTTCAGCTCATGGGGGAGGGTAAAGACCACATGGAAGTAAGGCGCGTCAATGACCTCGGCCCTACGCCGGTCCACCCAGAGCTCCTTCTGGACGGCCTGGCAGTTGGGGCAGCTGCGGTTGCGGCAGGAATTATTATGGACCTCCATGTGGCCGCAGTTTGGGCAGAGGCTCCTGTTGCAGCCCAGCTTCCCGGACTTGCAGCGCATGATGGCATGTGCAGCCTTACGCTGGACGTCGGACTGCGGGGCACCGGAAGAAGAGAATTCCGGGTAGGCGGAAAGGAAGGCCTGCTGTATCTTGAGGGAGCCGAAAAGCCCCTGCACTTTTTTGTCATGCATGGGCGCTGCCCCCGATCTGGTCAAAGGGGTTCACCGTGGTACAGGAGGAAGCAGCCGCCAGGTGCACATAGATGGCGGTAGAATTGATGGAACGGTGCCCCAGGAAAGCCTTGAGGGACAGCAGGTCCATGCCGTTCTCGTAACTGTGCGTGGCAAAAGCGTGCCGGAAGGAATGGGCAGTGAGCCTCCCATCAATGCCCAGCAGGTCCCGCTGCTTCAGGATACGGTCCTGGACCCACTGCTTGTCCATAGGGGCATCAAGGGAGCGCTGCTGCGTGAACAGCCAGAGCCGGGGACGCATGCCCGGCGGGAAGGAACGCCAGTAGGAAAGGATCAGGGGCTCCAGGGAAGCGGGGAGGGGGACGAAGCGGTCCTGGCGGTTCTTGGAGTCGTTTACATGCACCTTCCCTGCCTTCAGGT
>NZ_CALPDH010000112.1:0-1008 GCF_943193215.1 Acetatifactor aquisgranensis
TGACCGCCGAGCCGGAAAAGGTAAAATTCCCCGTTTCGAGACAGGACTGTGCAAAGGCGATATCGCCCCTCACGCCCTCCGCCTCCCCTTCGGAAATATACAGCGGGATCATATCCAGAACGGACTGCGGTACAGCCGGATTCTTCTTTTTTAGATATGCTTTCATCTGTTCCGCAGTTGCCGCCGCTTTCCCCATAATGGCGGTAAGGGAATCCTCCGTTGTGCTTCCCTCCATCGCCGCCTTGATATCCTTGCGGAACTGCGCCATCGTCAGACCGAACTTCGACCACAGATGCTCTACGTCCCCGTGGTTGCTGGCAATGCCTCTTTTACATCCCTCGGAATGGGAAATCACCACGCCATCCGCAAGTGGGTCCAAACGGAACTGCTGACAGAGATGTGCAAACAATTCCACTGCATATCTGTAGGTGGCAAGCACATGGTTCTTCGTACTCTCCCCCTCCCCGGTCTCCGTCCAGTTTGAGCCGCCCGTATATTTGATGGTGGCAGGCTCCGTCATTTCCACACCGATATGGGTATTGTTTGCGCCGCCTCCGCAGTGCCAGCCCCGGAAATCCCACGGGAGCAGTTGGTACACGTCCCCGTCCGGCTCTACTATGGCATGGACGCAGGCGGATGTCTCTGCCCTGTTCCAGTTCTTCATGAACACATCCGCCTTTGGCTGCGGGCATCCCACCGAGTGGATCATAAGACCTTTCACGGTGATGTGCTTTCCCGCTTTATAACAGCCGGACTCTGTAAGGTAATTCTGTATTAAATTCATCCCATTTCCCTCTCTTTCCGCACATGAAAAAAGGCACCAGTTTTTACACCGATGCCTGTCACATAAATTTATTCGTTCCCTTTTTCCTCCCGTAGCTGCTCCAATACCGCTTTCAGCTTCCCCGGAATGGGCAGCCCCGTCCGGGCGGCATTCTCCAAAATAGAGATGCCTTCATTGGAAAGGTAAAAGAAGATGACCGCCGTCCGCAGGACGCTCCCTTCCCC